>CAMLPA010000005.1 GCA_946481605.1 uncultured Flavihumibacter sp.
ATTCTTCATGATCGGGAGAAATTTTTAATTACCTGGGAGGTAGTAGAAATAATAAAGGATCAACCCGTTATTGGCGGGTATGGGATAGAGAGAAAGAAGAAGGGATCATATTCTGAAAACCTGCAATTGAGTACTGCGGAGTGTTGCAGTGCGGGCAAAGTGTGTGGGAAATGGCAGGCGATCGATGAAGAAGAAGGAATATTCCGGGTAATACGGTGCGAAGATGGAAACGAGGTCGTAACCGAAGGTTTTCGATTTTTTAAGCAGCGTCCATTGCAGTGTATCGTCTTCGGTTTCTTCGGCCACAATGAATGCTATCTCCTGTTCAGCGGGAACTTTCCGGAACTGCACATCGTTGGCGCAGATGGGGAGCAGTTGTGCTTTGAAGTGCTGGCGCGCATGGTCCACCTTTAGTGCAGGGACACAGGCCCTCACCTCATGGTACGCAGTTGCCTGCGAAGCATGATTGCCGGAGAAGAGGAAAACGGCGAGGGGTAAAAATATCCTAAATAGCCACTTCATTTGAAGTGGCTAAATTAGTACAATGGTTTGAAATATGAAATCTCCGTATGTTAAATAGATTTTAATGCGGGGTTTGGCCCTGTAATTTTGCAGCTATTTTTTCCCGAAGCTGCTTGTATTGTTCCTGTTCCGGCACCAGTGCTGCGGCCGTGGCACTCCATTGTAATGCACGCTTTAATTCCCTTTCGTCCTTTACTGCATGGTAAAAATGGGAAGCACATACATACAAACGATCTGCCACCCCTTCTACGTAGCTTTTTTGCATGAACTCCTTCAACTTATCAAACTCTTCCTGTTTGGTACTGTCGTACTGGCCGGTTAAAAAAGGCTGCATGAAAGCATCATACCGCTTTTGGTTTTCCTCCCTTATTTGCTGAACCGACATGGGCAGAAACTCCTGTAAAAAAAGATTGACGGCCGCTATCAGCTCAGGAACTTTCCCTGCTTTGTCGAAGTAGGCGATTTTTTTCGCTTCAAAAAAATGCTGGAAGAATATGGGCATGCCCGGTATTCGTTGTGCTGTGCTGATCCATTTGTTCGCCTGCTCCAGGCTGTCATTTTCAAAGCATTTTTCCACCTCCTGCTGTAACAGGGAAGCGAATTTATAGGCCATATCGGCTTCCTTTGTGGCCTGAGTACTATCGCCGGTGAAAAGTATATAGGAGTGCTTCATCAGGTGATCGAAACTTTTCGCGGCAACACTGTTTACGTTATCCGCTAAAAATACAAGCGCGGGCAGTTGCTTTTTTTCAGCCGGAGACTGGGTGTTCAGATACGCATCCAACGGAGCCGCATTGTTCATTTCCAGCAGCGAAAGTTTGGCGATATACATTTTCAGAAAAGCAGTATCCCGCTTTCCCGCCTCAAAATCCTTTGTCATACTGTGCACCGTATATGGATCTGAAACAGCTTTCAGCGCCTTGGCAGCCTCTGCGATAAACACTTTCTCATCGGGGTAATAACCAATGGCCTTGTGTACCAGTTCACCATCATTTTTTAGATAAAGGAAAGTAGGATAGGCGCCTACATTGTATTGTTTAGCCAACACCTTCCCTTCGGATGTTTCCGCATCCAGTTTATAATTAATGAAGGAGGAATTATAGGTTTCCCCTACCGCATGATGCGGAAAAATATTTTTAGCCATCAATTTGCAGGGGCCGCACCAGGTGGTGTACACATCAACAAAAACTGGTTTGCCCGATTGCTTTGCTTCGGCCATGAGCTGTTCCCACGAGCCTTCAAAAAACACCATTCCATTTTGCTGGGCAACACCCACGCAGGAGCAGATGGTAAGCGCTGCCAGCAGCAGCGCTTTATGGAAAGTAAGTATCATGTCGATTGATTATAACCGTTATTAACGTGGGTTCTGATCCATGCCGGTAGCGGCGATCACTGTTTGAGGAATGGGGAATACATACCTGGGGTTGTTGGGCGGCAGTTCAAGGGTTTGTCCGGCCACGGTGCGTTGCAGCGACTGCGCGAACCTGGTATCACGGTTGAATCTTTTCAGGTCTGCCCACCGGATGTTGCGCGCCACCAGTTCTTTCCTGCGTTCCAGGATTATCTTTTTCAGTATTTCAGTTTCATCGGTTGAAACCAGTGGCGTATAAGTGCCCTGAACATATCTTTTTTCGAGGAGACTGTTCAGGTAAAAAAGTGCCTTGGTATAATCACCATCCCGGGCATAACATTCAGCCGCGATAAGGTATGTTTCATCTGTTGCCAGTCCGGTAAACCGCGACCATGCGCCGCCATAGTTGCCACCAAATGTGATCGTAAGCACACCGGTTCCCGGATCTTCCACATCAAAGAATAATGTTTTGCGCAGATCGTTGGCATCATACAAATTGTAAAATGCTTCCGTAACGGGAAATTTATAATCGAAACTGTACGCGAAATTTGGGATGGTCAAATGCATGAGCACCTCCGCATTCATGGTGGGAAAACGGGGATACGCGAATGGATCAAGGTCGTTGTAATCCATTAATGCGTCTTGTATATCCAGTTGTTTCAGGGCATTCTCCAATGCTTTGTCGTACTTGCTCATGCTTACATAAATGCGGGCGAGCAATCCGTAGGCAGCTGCTTTGTAGGAACGCGATTTGAATTTTGCCTGCGCAGGCAGCAGGGTGGCGGCCAGCTCCACATCTTTCAATATCTGATCGTAGGTTTCCTGGAGTGTTGGACGTTTGGAAATGGCAAACACATTGGAAGCCGTTCTTATTGGTACACCTTTCAGGGTTCCGGCAGTGGCGGCCTCGTACAATGGTGCATACAGTGTGGCCACTTCGTATAAGGCCATACCGCGCTGGAAAAGGGCTTCCCCCTTTATGGTATTTTTTTCTGTTTCACTTCCACCACTGATATCCTCCAATCCTTCAAGGATCACATTGGCATTGTAGATGCGGCTGTAAGGCACGTTCCAGTCTGTGGCCTGGTCGTTGGGTAGGTATATCTCTTTGCTCCAGGTATATGCATTCTTTTCGAAGGCGTTGGTGATGCTCTGGAAATCAAGGTCATTGTGGTACAAATCACCCGCGGCCAGTTCGCTTACCGATCCGGTAAAATTCATTTTCTGCACCTGGTCGAGTATCATTCTGAAATCTGCCAGGGTAGATGGGATCAGTTGACCTTTGGGTTCAATGTCCACAAATTTTTCGCAGGCGCTGAAGACGAGCGTGAGTGAAAGCAGGAGTAGATAATTTATTTTTCTGTTCATTGGTATCGTTTTAAAGATCAACTTTAATGCCTCCGGTGCAGGAGAAAGGCATGGGCAGGTAATTGGAGAAACCGAGCGGTACAAAATCGGGATCTATGCCATGTTTGTTGGCCCGCCAGAGTATGCCCACGTTGTCGAGGTATATGTACAACTGAACCGATTTCAGCACCCCTTTTTTCACGATAGCGGCGGGCAGGTCGTAAGAGAGGGTTACATCTTTCAGTCGGATATGGGCGGCGTTTTCCACCAGGATATCGGCGAAGCGGTAGGCTTCATCTCTGTTGAAATCGTAGCTGTCGTAAGCTGCTGCGGAGGGTACGTTGGTGATGAGTTCATCGCCGGGCTGCTGCCACCTTAGGGCATAGTCGCTGTGTCCTGTTCCTCTTCCAATGCCGATGGCGTTGAGGGCGTAATAATTGATGGAAGACCTTCTGAACTTGTGTCCGAATTTATAGGTGACGGTGGCGCTCAGGTTAAAACCTTTCCATCCCACGTTGTTGTTCCATCCGCCAAAGTAGGTGGGTTGCACGGGACCGTTGTACACAAGTTGGTCGGGGGGTAAACTGGCGAGGATGGTGGCGTAATCGCCAATGTTTCCTTTTTCATCGAACAACTGTGGATTACCCTGGTTGTCGAGGCCAGCCCATTTATAACTGTAAATGGAATATACCGGCCTGTTGAGTATAGGCATTACGTTGCGGTCGGCATTCATAAAATTCTGTGTACCGCCGAACATATCATTGGTTTCAACGGTGGCAATAGCGGTTACTTTGTCTTTGGCATGGCTGAAGATCAACCTTGAATTGAAAGTGACGGTTTTGCCAGTATGGTAATTCAGTTCAACATCAAACCCATTTCCCCGCATGGAAGCCACATTAGAACGGATGGTAGCAAAACCGCTGGATGGATCCAGGAAATGATCGCCCAGCAGGTCGCGGCCGGATTTATTGAACCATTCCACACTACCGGATAATTTATTGCCTGCGATACCGAAATCAACACCAAAGTTCAGTTGGCTCACCTTTTCCCATTGCAGCAACGGATTGGCGGGGGAGGTAATGCCAGCCGTAGGCTGGTTGGTCATGGGATCGATGCTGGCTTCGGCGATGGGCAAAGCCGATTGTGCCGGACTCACGTTCCCATTGAAACCATAAGTGGCGCGTAGTTTAAACCTGGATAACAATGGCGCGTTGAAGAATGGCTCCTGCAGTACATCCCATGCAGCGCCTGCCGACCAAAGGGGTACGTTCCTGTCTTTGGGGCTTACACCAAACAAACTTGATTTGTCCATACGTCCACTCGCCGAAAGGGTGTATTTGTGGCGGAAGGTATAAGAGGCGTTGCTGTAAAAAGAAGCATAGCGGTTTTGGATTTGCCTCATCTGATCCTGAATAGCGCCCGCGAATGCTAAAGGAACCGGGAAATTGTATATGAAATGGGGGAAATAGCCAGACTGATCTATATCTACAGAAAGCAGTGTACGGTCGTTGTAACCATAGTAGGTATTCCTGGAAGTCTGGTAAAGAATATCGCGGATTTCCATGCCGCCAATTACGGCCAGTGCGTGGTCGGATCCCCATTCATTGGTATAATTCATTTGTCCGCGGAAGGTATGTGAGCCACGTTTGCTATGGTTGTTGAGCAATACGCCGCCAACCGGCACATAATTAATGACGCCGCTGCTGTCGGGCAGTATCTGGCTGAACGTATTTGCGATATTGCGGGCATAGTAGGATTCAGGGCTGCGGATGTCTTTGTTTTCAGAGAAGTTTCCTTCGAACTGGTATTTAAGATCGGCCGTCAGGTTCTTGTGGAGGCGGTAAGCCAATCCAACGGTAATGCGTGTATCTTGTCCGCGACCGGTATTGTTGCGTAAACGGGGTTCATCGGCCGGACGGTAACTCCAGTCCTGCATACCAAAGCCCTGCAGGTAGTTGTTGTATTCTTCAGAGATGTCTCTGGGTGCCGACAGGGCATTTCCGGCTGCATCTCTAAGCTCCTGGTACGGAAGGTAGGCGTATTGGGTGGTTAGCGTGGAACCCAGGGAATAGGGCGATTCTCCCTGGAGGCCGAAAAGCCCCAGGCCATTGGCCTCATTCTTTGTCCAGGCCACGTTCACTCCTACATTCAGGTCCAGCCGTGACGATAGTTTGATGGAATTATCGGCACGCATGGTAATGCGATCCAAGCCGTTGCCCCTTTCGACACTTAGTTCTTTGTCGTAACCGGCTGAGAAAAAATAACGCATCCATTCGCTGCCTCCCTGTATGTTCAACACATGCTGTTGTTGCACGCGGTTGCGGTAAAATTCATCTGAATACTGTTTTCTCAGGTCAATACCGCTTAACCTTTTTAATACAGCATCTCCCTGTGCAGCGGAGATAACACCATTTTGCACATCAAACAAAGTTTGAATCACAGGCGACAAAGGAGTCCGCTGAAGGGGCGGTTGGTTGAAGTAATTATCGAAGCGCCCATCTTCAAACCAGGACTTCTCCAGGTTTACATAATCTGAGGTAGCCATAAAAGGCAGGTAGAAAAGGTCCGGCTGCTGCGCCACCATGAGGTGGCTGCGCATTTTAACGACCGGCTTCTGATTGAACGATCCTTTTTTCGTAACAATCACCACCACACCGTTTGCCGCGCGTACGCCCCAGATGGAAGAGGCGGCCGCATCTTTAAGGATGGTAATGCTTTCCACATCGTTGGGGTTGATGTTGCTGATGTCTCCTTCAATAGGAAATCCATCCACCACATACAGTGGCTGATCGTTGGAATAGATGGTGCTTCTGCCCCGAACTACTACCCTGGGTTGCTGATCTACACTGTTCCGGTGAAAGGAAACGCCGCCTGCAAACCCTTCTAATCTATCGAGTATATTGAGTGTTGGCCGCAGTTCCAGTTGTTTGTTAGAAACCGTACTGAACGAGCCGGTGGCCCTTTCTTTGGGAAGATGCTGGTAACCGGTATTTACCACCTGAACTTCCACCATCGACTCAGGATTCGGCCGCAGTAAAATTGTGCCAACGGAAAGTGGCATATTCTCCGCTACTACCACCTGCTTCCGGAAAGGTATATGTCCAACGAGAGAAACTTCCAGCGTGTAGGAACCGGGGTCCACATTACTGAGCGCAAATGCCCCATCAGCGCCGGTGGAAGTTCCTTTATTGCCCGGCATAAGCCTTACCGAAGCACCGGCAACCGGGTTCCCCAAAGAATCGACCACCCTTCCTGATACAGGTTGTGGCGCTTCCATCAGCAACGAATCAGACGGCTTCCCTTCTATAACCCGCGCTTTTAAGGGCGATACATTGATTGTTTTACTGGCGATGCTGTATTTCAGCGGCTGATCCCTGAAAACCATATTCAGAAAATCGACCAGTGGCATGTTGCTGACGTTCAGCCGGAGTTTCCTCGTTCCTGCCAACGCGTTTTTAGGATACAGGAAAAAATAACCGGTTTGCTTTTCTACTTCCGTAAATACGGTTTCCAATGTTAGGTTCTTCCCGGAGTAACTCACTGTTTGTGAGAAACTTTCGGCGCTCACATTCAGAAAAGCCAGCATGGTGAGGATAAATGTTAGCTTCATGACTAACAGCGTTTTGGTAATGAAACGGCGGTCCCAACGGGCGGATCCGCCACAATAAGCAGTTTTTAACATACTTTCGCAGTGTTTGGGTGATGAATGAACGGTTCTCGAAAACTTTGTTTTGTTGGTTACCTGAACATACTGCCGGAAGTGTTGCAACCACCTCCGGCTTTTTGTTGGAACCATGTTGAATCTATTCTACCATATTACCTGTTTTTTGAAATAATGAGCGTTCTGTTTTCCAGCCTGGTTCCGATGTTGTAATCCGCTAAAAAGCGCATCACATCGGCGAGGGCTACGCCTCTGTCCATTCTGCCCTGAAGGTGAATATCGGGTATTGCACCTTCATACTTCACCTGTATATCGTACCATCTTTCCAGTTGCTTCATCACCTGTTGCAGATCGGCATCCTGGAACCTGAATATCCCATTCTTCCAGGCCATCACCTGTTCCATATCGGCGCGTTGTACCACCTTTGTCTGCTGCGGGTTGGTGGCAACAACCTGTGCCTGTTGCCCGGGCCGTATCGTGGTACCATTCACTTTCACACTGCCTTCCAGCAGCGTGGTATTGATAGAGGCCTCGTTTTCATAGGCGTTCAGGTTAAAATGTGTGCCCAGCACTTCTATTTCCGCGGCATCATTTGCCACCACTTTAAAAGGCATTGCGGCATTTTTCGCTACTTCAAAATAAGCTTCGCCACTCACTTCCACTTTGCGTTCCTTACCGGAGAACACGGTGGGATAACGGATGGAACTGGCCGCGTTCAGCCACACCCTGGTGCCATCAGCAAGTGTCATGTTGAACTGACGTCCTTTCGGGGTTGTCATGGTATTATAAACTATTTCGCCACCGGTTCCCTCATATACCAATTCACCGTTCACCACACTGGCGGTGGCGCCTCCCTGCAATGCGACAACAGCCTGTTGAATACTGTCCAGGGAAACTTCTGAACCATCGGCCAGCGTAAGCACTGCGCCGTTTCTTCCCGGAACAACCGCCACTGAATTTCCAGCAACGGCAGGGGTTGCCGGCTTGCTGTGGTAGCTCGTCCACCAATATGCACCAACAAGCACCGCGAACAGGATTGAAGCGGCCGCCCACCAACGACGGACGAAGTAACCTTTCCGCACGCGACCAGGCATTTTTGGAACAGACACTTCCTGCTGTTGCTGTGCAACAGCCTGTTTGATTCTCCCGGCCATTCCTGCTTCAAAATCCTTTTTACTGCCCCACTCCGGTTCGTTCCAGGTCAGTTCATCCTGCTGGAAACTTCCCAGGAAGTTCACCAGCATTTCTTCTTCGCGGGTGGTTCCTTTGCCCTCCAGCACCCTGTCTATGATATCGAATAGTTCTTTTTTTGTCACGCAAACTGTGTGTTGATGATGAGTAGAGCAAAAAGATGGGGGTATCCCCTAGTGTGCAGGAGAAAAAATTTTGACCGCTATTTTCCCAGCAGCCATACCAGCATTCCGGTTGTCACCAATCCGCCAAGCGACTGTTTCAGTTCTTTCAAAGCCCTGTTGATATGGTTCTCCACTGTTTTTACGGAGATGCCCAGTCGTTCGCCAATCTCTTTGTGGCTGAGGTTTTCCTTCCTGCTCAGTTCGTACACTTCACGGCATTTGGGCGGAAGTCCGTTAACGATCACGTTGATTTGTTGTACCAGTTCCTTGTGTTCCAGACTGCCATAAGCCGTTTCGGTATGTAATCTTTCATAGATGGCGTCAAAGATATCTTCCCTTACCTGCTCCTTCCTGATGAGTTTGTAGAGGGCGTACCTGCACGACGCATACAGGTACGCTTTCAAGGAGAGGCGTACATCCAGTTGTTCGCGGTTCTCCCATAAACGCACGAACAAATCCTGGATCACATCTTCGCAGGCGTGTTTGTCTTTCAGCAAATGGTAGGAATAAAAGAACAACCCTTCCCAATACTGCCGGTAAATAAGGTCAAGGGCATTTTCATCCCCACGCTTGAGTTGCCGGAGCAGCGCCGCCTCATCGGATGGGAGGATGGTGTTGGGTTGCATGGTCCAAAAGTAATGCTTGGGAAGGGGAATCGGGAGACCAATTTAAACCGCCGTTTTATTTGAACGCTTACTTCAATGGAACAAAGCTGAACACAAATATGGATTGCTATGTAAAATACAAAACGGATAATCGGAAAAAATCCGATTATCCGTTCAAAAAAACACGTTGCTTCTTCCTAATCTTCCCGGCTCCCATCGTCGGCCATACGCACCATTTTTGGGATAAAGTTTGCGACCACATCCACCAATCCTGTTTGTGCGCTCATTACCTGGTGGATGTCTTTGTAAGCCATGGGCGCCTCATCCAAACCCGCGCCTATTAAAGTAACGCCGTGCGCCTTCAGCACATCGCGCATCTCCTGTTTGGTGATGCTTTTAAATGCCTGGGTGCGGCTCATCCGGCGACCGGCGCCATGGGAAGCAGAGAAAACAGCCTGCGCTTCTCCTTTACCACGCACCAGGAAACCGGGGGCGGTCATACTTCCGGGTATAATTCCCATCACACCCTTTCCTGCGGGGGTGGCGCCTTTCCGGTGCACGATCACTTCTTCCCCGTTCAGGTTTTCTTTCCAGGCGAAGTTGTGGTGGTTCTCCACTTTTCCCAGCAACTGTGCGCCAACTGCATGCAGCATTTTCTGGTGGATCACCGCGTGGCAGGCGGAGGCGTAATCACCGGCAAGGTTCATGGCCAGCCAGTATTCCTGTCCGGCTTCTGAGTTAAGGTCCAGGTAGGCCAGGTTGGCGGCTTCTTTCGGCAGCACGCACAATTCCTTCGCAAGCCGGGTGTAATGGCCTGCGATAGTGGCCCCTAATCCTCTTGAACCCGAGTGCGTCAGGAAAGCGAGGTATTTTCCTTTCGCTATTCCCATGGCTTCGTCGTGCGCCTCGAATTCCATGATCCCCCATTCGGCGAAGTGATTCCCTCCGCCTGAAGTACCCAGTTGCGCGGCGGCCTTATCTTTCAAAGCAGCCACTGTTTTGATTTCCCGGAACACCTCACTTTCCAGCACCGCATGTTCAGCCATTTCTTTCCCCCGGAAACCGTTTCCTGCACCGAACTTTGTTTGCGCGATCAGTTCACGTTTGAATTTCGCCTGGTTTTCCAGGAAAAAATCAACAGGAATATCTGTGATAGATAAGGCCATCCGACAGCCGATGTCCACACCAACACCGTAAGGGATCACTGCGTTTCGGGTTGCTAATACACCACCGATAGGCAATCCGTAACCCTGGTGGGCATCGGGCATCAGGGCGCCGGCAACCGTAACCGGAAGCTTCATGGCCGTGCTCATCTGGTTGTAGGCACCTGGTTCAATGAATGCTTCTCCGTAAACAGCGAAGGCGGCAGCGTTTTCTGCAAGGGGAATCTCGTTCGAAACCGGACTGTTTGCTTCTTCCACCATAGCAGTGGCCACGGCTCCCCAAACACGATCGTCGAGGAAGTTTTCCGGGTATTGATTCAGTTTGGTCAAAAGGGCCATCAACGCTTCAGTTTCCAGTGTGGGAAGCTGGTGGGAAAGCTCCAGGATCATTCCAAGTATCTTTCCTTCTTTAAATCCGGCGTTTTTAAGGGTTTCGCCGGTGATTTTCTTTTCCATTTTTTACAATTGATCCGTTAGTAAACATGTTTCGCAGGGTTGAACACTTTTTTGATTGCTCACAACGGCGCGCTGCTTCGTTCCTCGCAGAGGCAACGTTGGAGCATTTATTTCCCGGAGGCTTATGCCTTTAGGGATGACCGCAAGGTATGTGCCGTGTTGTTTATTTACCTGCTCGTTGCAAAGATGTTCCTGTTGTAGTGCAGCTTATCTGCGCAGTAAAACATATTTTTAAATAAAAACACAGTTAATTGATAATCAATACTTATTGGAAGTAAAATGAAGAATTTCATTTGCTCATTTAAAATCTACGCAACTCTATTGCGCAGTACTTTTTCAACTTGCCGTACATTCACACTGAAATATTTTTATGGCGATCCACAAACTGGCCCTGATCCGTTATAAAACACTGGATGAATGCTTCCGGAACAAATACCGGAAATGGACACTCGAAGACCTTGTAAACAAAGTGAGCGAAACGCTTTACGAAGCTGAAGGTATTGATTCAGGTGTAAGCAAACGTACGATTCAGGCCGATATACAGGTGATGCGCAGCAGCAAGCTCGGTTACAACGCGCCCATCATTGTGCGGGAGAAAAAATATTATTGTTATGAAGACTCATCCTTCAGCATCACAAAAAACCCGGTAAACAAGGCAGATATAACGAAGATGAAAGAAGTGGTGGGCATCCTGAAACAATTCTCAGGATTCAGCTATTTCGATGCCTTCAATGAAATGGTGACACGATTGGAAAGCCATGTGAACCAATCGGCAGAGCAGGGAGAAAACTGCATTCAGTTCGAGCAAAACCCACTTCTGAAAGGACTGGAGCACCTTAACCCGTTGTACCAGGCGGTGTTTCAGCAAAAATCTTTGCTCATCGAATACCAGTCGTTCAAAGCAAAACACGCCGCACAGCAAATATATTACCCTTATCTCCTGAAGGAATACCGCAACCGCTGGTTCCTGATCGCACAGGAGAAACGACACGCGCAGCTCATTACGCTTGCACTGGACAGGATCATCAGTTTCCAGCAACTTCCCTATGAACCCTTCGTTCCCTACAAGGGTATCCCTTTCGAACGGTATTTCTCCGACCTGCTGGGCGTCACCAAATCAGAACGCGACCGTGCTTTTAAAGTAATTCTGGAAGTAGATGCCGCCAATGCGCCTTACGTGAAAACGAAACCTATTCATCCTTCACAGACTATTCTGAAAGAAGATGCGCAATCGATCATACTCCGGCTGGATGTGGTATTGAACTTTGAATTGGAAAAAGAACTGCTCGCTTTTGGCGAATGTTTGAAGGTACTGGCACCGAGAGCACTGCAAAACAGGATCAAAAAGCGGGTGGAGCAGATGCTCCGGAACTACCAACTGCCCGGTGCTTAGTTTTGTTCCTATATAAAAAAAGGGAGCAACAACGAATTGGTGTTGGCTCCCTTTTACTTCAGCTATTTATTTTACGGTACAATCAGCTTCACCACCTTACTGCTGCAACCATCGTTGCAGAAAATTCTTACCAGGTAAGTGCCGCGGCCAAGCTTATGAATATCCAGCGCCGTAGTATTGCTTCCTTTCTCCACATGAATGTTACGGGTGGCCATTACCCTGCCCGACATGTCCGTTACATGCACCATCAGGCTTTTCCTTTCATCGGCATTGATCAGCAGGTTTACCACCTCTCTGGAGGGATTGGGGTAGAGGCTTTCCAGGGAAATACCCACCTGCGCTTCACCACGTATCAGCACAATGTTACTGAGTCTGGTTTTTCCATCTATATCGGTTTGCTTCAGTCGGTAGTAATACCTGTTGCCTGTAGCGCCCGCATCACTGAAGGTATAATGCAACACTGAAGTACTAAGACCTCCAGGCGCCTTACTGCTTACATAACCGATGGTGGTATAACTGGTTCCATTCACTGAACGTTGTACTTCAAAACCAGCGTTATTGGTTTCGGTGGCGGTGGTCCAGTTCAATACATTGGTAGTCTCTTTCCGGTAACCTGCAAATGAAAGTATGGACACGGGCAGCGGTGCACTTTCAGGTGCGCCGGTGAACTGAGAAAAGCTGTTCAGCAACTGTCCGGAGGTGGCCACAAATTTACCCGAAGCATCCGATGAAGCCGTCCCACCTATTTTGTTCCAGGGATTGGTAGTGACGCCATCCTGCTTATAGAGTTTTACTTCCGCTTCCGGCACCTGCCTTTTTTCAGCATCCGTATAATACAACTTCACATCATAACTGAACCCTGAACCTCCGGTGGCATTGATCCTGTAGTAGGAGTGCCAGCCGGTACTGGTGGGGAAAGCGGGCGGAAGATCGCCGGAATAATATTGGAAATTCACCGTAGTGGGAACGGTTCCGCCTGCGCCCCAGGTAATTTCACCCAGTTTTCTGCCCGCAAAACTATAGGTAGTAGTAGTTCCTGGTGCAGGCGCGGCGGATGCAATAGCCAATGGAGACTGCACACTACTGAGTATATTGAACTCGTGGGCACCGATATCTGTTGGTGTTCCAAGATCAACGCTTCTGCTATTACCGGAAAAATCTTCTGCGGTATTATAACTCTCAGCGCCTGCAATGCCTTTGCCACTTACCAGCCATGCTTCGGGACTATCGGTCATAATACGGAGGTTGCCGGCATAAGCATCTGTAAACAATCCTTCTGCGTTAAAATCAGAAGCAGTAGCTCCATAACTGGCGAAATCGCCGCCGGATAAGGTTTTCAGGTCACCGAATGAAGTAGCTGTGGTACTACCCCATTCTGCCAGGGCGCTGGCATTGGGTGCCACATACGCATTGTAATTACTGGAGGTGGCGGTCCAGTTGGTAGCGGGGGTGCTAAAGGTATTACCTATTGCATAATGGTTGCCCGTTCCACCGGTGCGTTCGTTGTAGAACAGGTTGTTGCGCAGCACCAGTGCACCGTTCTGGGAACGTAAAAATCCATAGCTGTTAGCTGCCCCTGAAAAAGCGACTCCACCAACGAACACCGTGTTATAGATGTATTTGTTTGGCGCAGTGGTGTTGTCTACAATCCCGGTTATCAGCGCGTCATTGGTATACCCTGCATTCGAAACACTGATCTGGTTGTTGGCAATGCTCCACTCAGCGCCGGACACCATGGTAATGCCCATGATATACGTATTTAACCCTGTGGTCTGACTGCTCAGGCTATAGATATGGTTTTTGCTGATGGCTCCTTTACCGGTAGGGGAATTTACCCCTATTCCGGCTACCACTCCCGCACTGGTTGTTGTGCTGGTATTCCTGATGTTAAAGATGGTATTTTCAGCTACGTTCAGGCTAAAACCTGAATTTCGGATATATATCCCCAAAACAGACGCCATTTCAGCAGTGTTGTTCAGTAGTATATTTACTGCGGAAAGGTTGTGTATGGTATTGTTAGCGATGGTGGAACTGCCTGTGCCAACTTTAGAGATCCCACGCACAGCGCCGCTAAAATAAGATGCTCCTCCTGAGGCATGCATATTTGCCACCCTGTTGTTGCGAACGTTTACAGCACTCGTAGAAGTGATGTCGATACCCGCAGTAAATGCGTTTCCTGCTGCTGCTGTACCACCTGCATTGGTAATGCTGTTGGCAAGTGAGGCGTGGCCGATCAGGTTCCCGGAAATGCTACCCACCTCTGCCTTGCCACCAATAATGCTGATGCCGCTAAAACTGGCGATTCCGGTTCCTGTTAAGCTAATATTCTGAATGGTATTGCCCTGAATAGAAACCTCATCTGTACCCCTAGCAGACGAGGCAATACCAGTAAATACGCTATTGGCGCTGTACACCCAGGCGCTTCCGCCACAGGATGCTGCCTGTCCACCCACATAGTTGCCCGACACTTCCGTTTGATCGCCCCAACCCAGGAATATACCTGTAATTGCAGTTGTTGGTGCGGTACCCGCATTGTAAAAAATGCTGTTGCCGGTTACAGTACTGCCAATACCGGCTGGCGACAATTGAATGCCGTATTGCGTAAAATTATACACTTCGTTCTGTTGTACCGACACCACATTTCCATCACTTGCCACGTACACAAGGATAGCGGGGATACCGGTAGTACCAGGCGAACCCTGCGCATCCCTGATAAGGTTGTTGCTGATGGTGATGCCCGTATTGGAGCCTGTTCCTACCACCACGTTACCGGTTAAAACCGTAGTAGCGTTCGTTTCAATGATGCAGTTACGGATGGTAGTGTTGGTGCTGCCGCCCGCTATTTCAATGGCGCCACGTGTATTAGACGGTGTACTATTTGTATTGATAATACGCAGGTATTGCCCGCTGCCGCTGAAACGTCCGTCTATTAATACGCCATTCACACCTGTGAGGCGGATCATGGAAGTCGAAAAATCTGCACTGTTACTGATGGTTCGGGTGGCTGCTGCGCTGGGTTGTATAGTTAATGTGTAACCTGCCAACCCTGTACCCAGCAAGGAATTGGTGCCTGGTTCACTTAAATCACTGGTGATGTACACTGTTGTGTTTCCGGTTAAAGCAGCAGCGTTGATGGCTTCAAAAAGACCGCCGGTTCCAGTAAGCGTGGGAAAGTCTTCGCCACCATTCATCCCTACATAAATGCTGGTACCCAATGATGAAACTACCTGGGTATAGCTGTTTGGAACAGCAGGCGCTGTAGTTTGTGTATTCACATCGGTATGTGAAGCGCCGGGTGTTGCAGCAACAAAAGGTGTGGTTACCTGGTCCTGTGCCACCACATAATATTCAAATACATCTCCTGCAGTTGGTGTAATGCTGAGCAGGGAATAATCAATGACAAAATCCCAGTTGCCGTTGTTGCCATTGCCGCTGCTCAGTGTTCCTGCTGCACTTACCCAGGCCGAAGCAACGGGTGCTGATTGGCGGAACCAGATACGTGGTTGGTTGGCGCCGCTAACCGGAACGCCTGTACCGGCATCTGTAATGGTTACATTGGCCAGCGTGCGGGTTGCTGCATCTGAAGAAGTAGAAGGAAAAGCGGCGTAATGAATGGTGGGCGCAAAAGCATCGAGCAGGGTGAAATTGCCTGCATCGGCACCAATATCTGCCGGGGTAAAACCGGCTCTTGCCTGGCCATCAAAATCATCCGATGGGCTGTACATAGCATTGCCCATGCCTTCGGCCGGATTGGTGGCCAACAGGTGAAGATCTACGCTGGCAGCGGCACCGGTGGCATTTACAAACGCCGGATCAGCCATGCCGCTGTGTTTGTCTAAGCCTGAAATCAACTGCCATTCGGGAAGGGTAACATAAGCTGTACCACCGGCACCGGCCACCGCTCCACCTGTGCCGGGCGCATAAAAAATATTGTTGTCCTGAACCAGGTAAGGCGTGGTATAATCGGCGGCGCTTCCTGTCAGATAGGCATAATTTACTGCGGTACCGGAAGCATTAGACCGTGCATTGACGAAAATATTATTGAAAACACGGCTGATGGTAGAAGAAGCCAGACGGTTGAATGCCACTGTAGGCTGAACCGATACAACCCCGGTACCACCCACATAAATGCTGTTGTGGTAAAAGTTGTGGGCTGTACCCGAAACATAATTGATTCCATAAATATAAATACCGCTGGCAATGCTGTTACCGGCGGTATCAATACCCAGTCGTACCATATTATTCCGGAAAGTATTACCTGCACCACCCCCTATATTAATACCGTTTAAGGCATTGCCTCCATGGCTTGAAACAACACTCAGGCTGTGTACAAAATTCCCTGCAACGGTAAGGCCACCGTCGGCCGGACCAGTCACATACAACCCTATAACAACAGACGGTGTGTTCGACGCTGTATTCACCAATCCATAAATCGTATTCCCTGACACCTGGTGGGCAAATCCTGTAGCCGTACTTGTAAAAGATATGCCAATAACGGCGGCATTACTGCCACCACTGCTGGAAGTAGAGGCGCTACTAAAATGGCAGATGGTATTACCTGTAATAATATTGTTTCTGGCGCTGCTGACAATGCCCCGCACCTGGCTTGAACTTGTACTTCCATCATAGTTATTGGTAAGCCCGGAAATGGTATTACCAGAAATAGTGACCAGCGTGGATCCTGACCCGGCATTTGATATCCCTGTAATCTGTTGAGTGGATGACGTTGTTTCTGCACTGGCATAAATGCTGTTGGCTTCACTGGTACTGCCTATTATGTTATTAGTAACTGAAACATTTCCGGTGCCGGTCAATAAAATACAATTTATGCTGGAACCTCCCCTGCGGAGATCGGTAGCATCTGTAGTAATGGAAGAAATCTCGTTGTTGGCAATGTTCACATTGCCAGTACCGCTGTAGCTAATGAGATTGACTGCACAGGCTGTTCGTGCGGTAATCAGAAAAGCGCCTGTACCGGTTTTCCCGATGGTATTGCCAGCTATCGTGCCAATATCGGCATGGCCGGATGTGATGGAAATGCCACCAAAAACACCGAATCCGGATGTTGTGGTATTTGTAGTATTTATATTGAAATTGGCTATTGTGTTGTTTTGAATACTATTAATGCCGCCAGCGCTTCCAGCTATGTCTATGGCTACAAACCGGTACGATACAGCACCAGATTGCGTCCAGGCGCTTCCGCCTGCCTGCGGCGCTGTGCCACCCATATAATTCCCTGAAATAGTATGCCCACTGCCTCCATTTAATGCAATACATTTATGTATAATAGTACCCGATGTAAACGCCGCAGTTTGGTAAAAGCTGTTCCCGGTAATTGTCCAGCTTTCAATGTTGGCATTGGAATAGATACCTGCGCCGGAAACACTAATAAAATTATATACATTACAGCCGCTGATGGTATTAAAACTATTCACCGTTCCCGATGCGCCAAACGATGTGATGCCTGATGCGGGCTTGGTAGCGCCATCTCTTATATCACAATCAGCAATGGTATTGTAATTATTGCCGTTTGCACTGGCGCTGGTGCCAAACAATACCACGCCCATACTAGCGCTTGTTGACACACCAATTATGGTAGCGTTTCTGATGGTATTGCGACTGGCTCCTTCTGAAAAGTGAATGGCAGCCGAAGCTGTATTGGTATTGCCGATGGTGAGGAACTTACTGCTGCCCACACCACCCGGACGCCCATCTATATGCAGATAGGTTGCGCCGGTTACGCTCAGTGTGGCATCCGCTGCATTGCTGGTAAGGTCTAAAGCACTGCTTACCCCGGCAGCAGGACGAATAGTAAGTTTATTGGTGGCAGAAGCTCCGGTAATGGCGGGCACCACCAGCGGAAACGTTTCTCCGGTGCTGGTATAGTCTGCTGCCAGCTCGAATACAACTGCTCCCCCCATGCCCACTCCGTTAGAAATGCCTCCATCGCTACGGGTACCCGCAGTAATATCGGAAAGTGCAGCCGTTAAACTCTGGTAATTGGTTGCGGATGCAGGCTGTAAAGGATTGATGGAATAAGTACCGCTTAACTGCGCATGCGCAGCGAAACGCACACAAAACAACAAAACCAACACTGAAAGAAACCGTAGGCCAGGTAAAAGTTGACGCATAATGGATGGGCTAAGGGTGAAAAAAGGGTTGAAGCACAGCAATTACTGCACTATACAACACGCTAAACAGTAAATGATTATAAAAATTGCATCCGTTAAAATACTTTGCTTAAAATAAGTGTTTAAACATAAAATAACAGGTGTTTACACTTACTCTCCAGCTTGCAGATAGACAATGGGGAAAAGGTGATAATCGTTCAAAGTCTGATTTAACGAACAAAGGTGTTGCGCATTTTTTGATGCCTGGATTCTCTTCTGCGCCTGGCCACTATAACAGCCCTCCCCTTCCGTTGTGTCACTCACTGCACCGTCCGGAGGGTTATTCAGCTAGGCCTCCCAATATTTTTCCACGATATACCTGATTATACCCGCATACGCTTTGGGATGCGGCGGCTGTGTGAACACCCTGAACTGATCGTGCGTGGTATGAAATCCCATATAAAAAAGCCAGAAACCAATGGAGAGGTAAGGCACAGCTTTCAGTTCTTCTTCACTTACAGCACGGTTTTCCCGGTATCCTTCCAGGAAAACCCGGTAAGCTTTATCAGCATCGGACTGCGTCATCCGGTTGGTGTACACTTCCAGCACGAGGTGTTGCCAGAACGACATAATATCGTTTACCTGCCAGCCATAGCCCATAAAATCGAAATCAAAAAGGGTGACCTTCTTGCCATCAAAATGAAAGTTCTTCGGAAGAAAATCGAAATGACAATAGCCGTAGGAGAAGCTCGACGTATCCATCTGTGAAAACTTTTCTTTCACCCGTTGGGCCATTTGTTGCAGCCCAATATAGGTTTCCTGATCGTCGGAAAATACGGGGATCAATCTTTCGAGCGGGGAAAACAAGGTTGTATTAAAATCGAAGGTCCATCGTTTACCACCTTGCTGCATTGTGGAAGCGGCGTTATGGAACCTGGCCACTTCCCGGCCCAGGTTCTTCAACTGGTGTTCATCCGGCCTCCGTTCCGTTTTTCCGGGTGCGTAGCTGAATAGTACGGCATACCTGGGACCCTCCGCAGCATTGAGTTCCATGATGGCTTCGCCAACGGTATTTTTAATCGGGTAAGAAACGGAAACACCCGCCTGCCTGAGGTGTAACAACAGGCTCACTTCTTCCTGTATCTGGGGCAGGGTACGGTGCGTGGACCTGTACACCCTGAGGATGTATTGGATTTTCTCCGCTTCTACAAGATAGGTATCCCCCACACCACGCACCAGGAATGTACATTGCACATCGCCCAGCGCATAATTCGTTGTAAGCAATTGCGCCAATGCTTCGGGATCAAGGGTGGAATAGGTAGCGGGGAAAATGGGTTTCATGGGGGCAAGATAATCTTTCAATGTATCTTCTGCCCCAACTTCATGCCCGAAAGTTCTTCCATGTACGTTTTTTTTGTCTGTTCCCCTGCCAATAAAACCGCCTTTTCCTGGAAAGGAATCGCCTCGTTCGTTCTTCCCAGTTTGTGCAGCAGCAATGCATAAGTATTCAGCAATAAACCAAGATCGTTTACAACAAATGCAACGATCCCGGTTCTTTTATCTTCCTCAACCGATGACCAGCGCGAAGAAAATTCATTCGCCACAATAGCGCGGGCACTCCATTCCAGCGCTTCCTCCAATTCAGTTTTATCTTCGCTGTTCAGCAGTATGATCCTGGCGTATTGGTCCAGTTCTCTCCCTTTTGCATAAGTGCCATAAAGCTTCATGAAATTCCTTAAGGCTGGTTTTAAATTTAACTGATCACCTTTCATCAGGAAATAAAACACTTTGCTTTCCAGCAATACATGTTCCGCATAAACGGGATACTTCTTTTTCAACCGTTGTTCAAGTACTTCCCATTGGGGTATATGCCCGCGAAACAGCACCGTATCGATTTCTTCCTTTTTAATTACCCGCCTTATGATTTCACCCGATGCATCGGGCCACATCACATCATCCACCTTTTTGGAATTTTTAATAAGGATATCAAATCCCTTCTCACGACTGACATTCGCGCAGCGAAAAATAAATGGGATGTTCTCCTTCGTAAAAATATCTTTCTGTGTTTGCAGGTATTGCATGGCGAACATTCTGGCATCATCCGGCGCAAATACTTTAGATGCCATCAGCGTGAGCTTTTTCAATTGAGCCGGATCTTTTTTTCCTACTTTCATGTAGCTGTTACGCAGTGCGAAATACTGCTTCTCCGGCTCTAACGCTTCAGCGCACAACTTCAGGAAAGTCGCGGCATCGTAGGTGCCTGGCAGCCGGTGTACAAATGTGCCATCAGGTGAAAAAAAGAGGAAGGTGGGCAGTGAAACAATCTCATACTTTCCGGCAATCTCCTCCACATCACGGTACCACGATTTCACGTGCGCATTGTCTCTTTCCGTGCGATCGGTTTGCACCTTCACCGTAATAAACTTCTCATTCAGCAAGGCGCCAACGTCTTCCCGGGAGAACACGTTTTTGATCATCTCCACACACGGTGCGCACCAGGTGGCGTAACAATCGAGCAGAATGTATTTGTTCTCCTTGCGCGCACGCTCCCGGATCTGTGCCCAGGAATGCGTCTCATCAAAAATAACACCCTGCGCCAGCACAGGAACGCCGGCAAAAAAGAGGAGAACGGCCAGAACAATTTTCATTCTTATACTTATTAAATTTTCAACCGGGTTATTTTGAAAGAACAGCTTGCAGAAAATCTTCCAGGTCATCTCCGCGGAGATCACGGGCAATCACAACTCCTTCCGGATCTAGTAAAAAATTGAGGGGGATAGCCTTGATGCCGTATCGCCTGGCAAGTTCCCCGTCACCACCCTTGAGGTCGGAAACCTGCATCCATGGTAATTTTTCTTCTCTAAGCGCCTGTACCCATTTGCTTCGGTTGTCATCGATTGAAATACCTATAATATCAAAGCTCCTGTCTTTGAAAGCTTCGTGATTTTTTTTCAGGTTGGGAATTTCCTGCCTGCATGGGCCGCACCAACTCGCCCAGAACTCCACCAGCACGTACTTTCCACAATAGGCTGAAAGCGGGATGAACTTTCCGGTAGTATCCGGCAAACTGAATTCGGGCAGTTTTTTCCCAACCACCAGGCGGTTGAGTTCTTCCATGCGTTTGCGAATAGCCACCATATCCGGCCGGGTGCTTAACGAAGGCGATAATTGGTCCAGTAAGGCGATGATTGTAGCGGCATCAGCAGCCTCAGCCTGTTTACTTCTGTTGGCAAGCAGGGTAACACTCAATAAAGCGGCAGGATATTGTTTGATGAAATCCGCTTCAATATGGTCCTGCACTTTTCTAAGACTATCATTCATTCTCATACACGCGCCAATGGAATCCGTTCTTCCCTGCATATCAAGCGCGTTGGAAAACCTGAACTGTTTTCTGAACACCTGGTTCGAAGCTATTCTCACAGGCTTCAGCCTTTCGTCCAGTACATTAAATGAAACGATTTCTTTGTTGCCTGAAAACACCAGGTCATTAAGCCGGTTACCGGAGGCGATGGTATTTCCGGCAAAGAGGTAAAAATAACGGATCGAATGCGCGGCAAATGGGTCCTGCTCCAGTTCAGCCTTAGTCGCGGGCACCGACATGGTAAGGTACATATAAACCGCATCGCTGTTGAGTGCTCCTTTGAAACTGAACTTTCCATCCACTACCAGCGCACTGTCGGAGATCAGCAGTTCGGGATGCTGAACCCTTTCCACCAGCGTGGCCTCCTGCATCAGGTATATTTTCCCTGATTTAACCTGTTTCAATGTTCCCTTCAGCACAAAAGATTTTTTTCCAGAGTTTGCCCATGCTGAAGTTATACCTGCTATGAACAGGCATACAACGGTGGTGGTTTGCAACAAAAGTTTTTTCATTGTTTTCTGATTTGATGGAACTGAGGTATTCTTAAAATGTTCTTACAGTTTTCTTCAATACTTATTTAATAAGCTGCTTCAGTTTTTCTGTAAGTTCTTCGCCACGAAGGTTCGACGCTACGATATTGCCATCCGGATCCACCAGGAAATTCAGGGGAATAGCCTGTATGGAATACTTCGCCACCACATCGCTTTTCCATCCCTTCAGGTCAGATACCTGCTTCCACGGCATCTTTTCTTCTGCCAGGGCCTTCAACCATTTGCCCTTATTGTCGTCCATTGAAACGGCCAGTATTTCGAAACCTTTGTGGCTGAAAGCTGCATACGCTTCCCGCAGGTGTGGAATATCCATCCGGCAGGGGCCGCACCAGCTTGCCCAGAATTCTACCAGCACATATTTTCCGCGGTAAGCGGCAGGCGACACCTGGTTATTCAGTGTATCGGGCATACTGAAATCAACGATTGGCTTTCCAATAGCCAGATTACGCAGTGTCTTTAACCTGGTCAGACATTGTTGCATTTCCGGACTGTTCTTCAACTCAGGCGAAAGCGCAACAATATATTGTTCCAACTCATCTATACCAGGGGGATCCTGTTGTTCCGCCCTCGCCCTCAGCAGTGCCATGCTGATCAGAGAGGCGGGGTTCCTCCGGCAGAAATCCAGTTCAACCGCAGCGCGCTTTTTCCAACTCAGGTTGCTCTGTTCCTGAATATGGCGGAGCGTATCTTCCTTTCCCGGGAAATCCGGACCGACAGACACTTCCTTGTAGTAATTGCCGAGTGCCTTCATCGTTTCGTCAAAAGGATATCTTTCCATTTCGAGTTTCGTAAACGCATTGATGGTGGTATTTCCTGAAAACACCAGCTCTTCCAGCCTGTTACCGGTAGCGTTTGTATTGCCTGAAGGCAGAAAAATCATCCGGTTGCTTGTTCCCGCAAAAGGATTGGCCGCCAATTCAGCGGGCGTAGCGGGAACGGTCATGCTCAGTATGGCCTCCGGAATACGGTTGCTCAGCACCCCTTTAAAACTAAATTTTCCATTTACAAGCTCGCAACTGTCTGTTCTTCTTCCATGTCCGCGGTCAAAGATCATCAGGTGCACTTTTCCCTCGCGGAATGTATGCAGTTGCCCGGTGAGTGTAAAAGGTTTTTCTTCCTGCGCCAGTAATGTTTTTCCGGAAAGGAACAGACAAGCCATTAGGAGATGCCGGATAAAAAAAGATTGTTTCATTGTAATTATTTTGTGAAATAGAAAAATAGCCGTTAACGACGTGCCAGGGCAAGGCAGTGGCCATCCGTTCATAAACATGAACCGGTCCATTGCCAATTGCGCGTTGAGGAATTACCGCGGATTCTGCTCCAGGCCCGCAGACTGCACTTCAGACAAAGGAATGGGCCAGGTGTACCTGTTGTCTTTAGGTGCCAGTTCGAATTTTTGTCCGCCCACTTCGCGTACCAGTGTTTGTGCGAGTTCAGAATCCTTATTCATCCTGCGCAGGTCTTCCCATCTTACGCCGCGGAACAACAACTCTCTTCTGCGTTCCCTGAAGATTATCCGGAGGAGTTTCACCTTATCGGTTTCTGTAACGGGTGTAAAATTTGCCGGCCTGAACCTGTTCTTCAGTAAAAGATTCAGGTCATCCAGGGCCTCGGCTGTTTTATTCAAACGGGCATTACATTCCGCCCTGAGCAGGTATACCTCATCGGTGGCGAGCCCTGTAAAATAGCTATACCCCGCATAAGAGCCTTTGAATACGAGGTACCTGAAATTATCCATATCAAAGTACCGCCTGAAGTAGAGCGGATAGCGAAGATCTCCTTCTTCATACAGGGCCATGAGTCCGGGATCGAACACCACGCCATCCTGGTTTATCTGCACATACAGTGCTTCGTTGTAAGCGCCACCGGCGGTAGTGTAATACAATACTTCCGGATTACTCACTCCATAGTCGAACTCAAAAGCGTAATCGTATTCTTTCGCTGGATTTGCTGCATCCAGGGTATTAAAATCAAGTAATCCAACGCGGAGTTCCAGGCATTCAGAAGCATACTCGGCGGCTTTTTCATACGCTTCCATCTGGAGGTTGATTTTTGCCAGTAAGGCCAGGGCCGCGGCTTTTCCGGGGCGGATATAATTGCTGCGGTTGCTCAACACCGGTAGCAGGCTGGCTGCTGCTTCCGCATCTTTCAGTATCTGCTGGTAGGTTGCATGAACGGAGGAGCGCTGTATGTTCAACGTTACATCTGGTTCAAGGCGCAAGGGGAGCCCATACCGGCTGTCCTCATTTTTAAAATAAGGGAACGCGTACTGCTGCGCCAGGTGGTAATACCTTAGTGCTCTTATAAAATGTGCCTGTCCCTTGGCAAGTTCCCAGGCAGCCCGTTCATTGTTTTCAGGCTGTATTTTATTCAGCCCGTCTATCGCAAGATTTGCCTGGAAGATCAGTGCATAGGACGCACTCCAATCCGACAAGGATTCATACCTGAGCATATCAATATCTTTCGCCCAGGTGTAGATGCCACTGAGGTGTGCATTGCTGCCGGTGGTAAGTTCAGTCCATTTCTTATCTGTTACCATGTATTCATCGCTGCCGTTGGCGGCGAGGGTATGCGCGGAACCTCCTCCCATGGAGGTCAGGAAGTTGAAGTCTACTATAGCCTGAAAATCGGCGATGCTTTTGGGCACCTCAAGTGTTTTGGAATACTTTACTTCCAGGAATTCCTTACCGCAGCCGGTAAGCAACGGCAGTAATAAAAGAGAAATATAGGAGATAGCTTGTTTCATGCGTTTAAACAGTTTAAAAGTGATCAGAGCGCAACCTGTACCCCTCCGCTGAACATTTTAGGTTGCGGGTACCTTGCATTGGGTGTATTGGGGTCCACATTGTTCTTATCCGCCTTCCATAAAAATCCGAGGTTGCGTGCATAAAGAAATATGCGGGCCGACTTAAAAAATGCAGGTGAAGTCCGTTTGGAAGAAAGCACGTATCCAAGGTTGATGTCCTGAATGGCAATATGGTCACCTCGTGACATCAGCACTTCCGATCTGTTATAAATAGCGGCCTCATTGGTATTGAACCCATTCAGCCCTCCGCCCGCAGGCACATGGGTGAACTGCTCATCTCCAGGTTGCTTCCACTTCAGGAGCAGGTCCGAATGGAAAGACAAATTATTGTTGTATTCTTCCCCCGGGAATACGGACCTGCGGCCATACACATAGCCTGCTTTCCATGCCAGGAGAACACTCAGTTGAAGGCGTTTCCATTCAAAATTATTCAGCACAGAACCAAATACAGGCGGCGCTGTAACACCTGCATATACAAGGTCTTCTTTTTTCAGATCGGCCAGGTACGCGGCGTAGTCTGTAGAAACCTGACCATCCTTCTTCACCACCACTTTTCCATTCGTGGGGTCAAGCCCGTGCCAGGGGAAGACATACATTCCGGAGACGGGGCGCCCAGGCTCGAGTGGCCTGCTGAACCCCGCCAGTCCAACATAATTAAGCCCGGTAAGCGTGCTGCCATTGTAATATTCCTTCACTTTATCTTTCGCCAGGTTGAACCACCAAGTGGTTTGCCATTTGAATGCGCCACCGGTAATATTCCTGGTGGTAAACTGCAGGTCTATCCCCCTTGTACGCAGTGATGCATAATTGTAACGGTAGGCATTAAGGGCGAAATTGGCACTGTTGATGCCAGTGGACGGCGCAATAAAAGCATCTCCAATAAGATCGTTGGCATCTTTCTGAAACAGATCGATTGTGCCGCTTACGCGTTTATTGAACAGCGACCAATCGAACCCAATGTTGAATGTGGTCACACGCTCCCATTTAAGCGAAGGGTTTCCGGGAGATATGATATTGGCGTACTGCGCGAGATTCGGATCGGCCCATAAAGGCGTGTCGTACCTGATAACGGGGAAAACGGACACATCCTTGTTCACATTTCCACTGCTGCCATAAGTGGTGCGCAGCCTGAAGTGATCTACCCATCTGGCTTTAAAAAACTTTTCGGCTGAAATATCCCAACTCATGCCGGCAGACCATAATAAAGTTCCTTTCTGGTTTGTTTTTACACCGAAGAGATTAGAACCATCCCACCGCGTACTTCCGCTAAGTATGTATTTAGACCTGAAGGTATGCGAGGCGTTGGCGAAATAAGAAAGGTACCTGTCCATAAGATAGTAGGGCATTTCATTTGAACCAGGCACCTTAGTGGCGCTACCGAGGAAGGTAGGGTAAGACAAATTATAATTCATCGCGGATGTTCCCGTACCGAGATCATCGTTGTAGTTGTACATAATAGTTCCGGGGAAGTTCTGGTCCTCGAACTGCCTGATCTCTGCGCCTGCCAGTCCCATAAAACTATGATCGCCCATTGTTTTGGATCCGTTCAAAGATACTCTTCCGGAATACTGTGTTTGTTCTGTGGGACTACCCAACCGGAGTATGCCGCCATAGGGAATTACCTTCGACCCATCGGCCTGGGTAAAATTGTTCACCAGGTTTCGCACGAAATAGGTTTCAGGAGAATAGTAGAACCTTCTTTTAGCAGCGGATTCTGCATGTTGAAAAGTTGCATCCAGTTGAAGTCCCTCCACGATATGGTACCGTACATTCCCCGAGAGTTCGAAGTTGGACCTGGTGGAAGTATTATCAGCCAGTTTCACTTCTTCGAGCGGCACATAGCTCCAGGGCAGGTATCCCTTGCTTTCGGCATCCTCCCTGGAGGCGGTACGCAGGTACATTTCTATGGAAAGCGGGTTCCCGTTTTCATCGGCGAGGTTATAATACGGGCGCAGGCCGGCGCTTCCGTTGCCGAGGTCTGTAATATTTATGGCGTTGTTGTTTCCAAGTTCCTTTGCATACCTCATACGGGCGGTGATTTCCAGTTTTTTCACCGGCCGGAAGGTATTGTCCATATTCAGGGTAAGTCGGCGGCTATCATCGCCAATCATTCCGGAGCGGCTTTTATCGAATCCTGCGGAGAAGAAGTACCTGTTTGCGTCGCTTCCTCCGTTGATGCCGATCGAATATTGTTGCTGGATAGCATTCTGGTACAGGTATTTCAGCGCGTCGTTCCTGAGGTCGGTATTTTTCATGCGCTGCTCTTCCGCCAGGAATGCTTCCTCGCTGATGAGGTGGTCTCTTTGTTTGATGAGCAACTCTGCATATTGTGAAAACGCGGCTTTCATAAACATTTCATTCACTGTCCAGTCGCCGCGGAGGAATCTTTCCTTCTCAATCTGCATCACCATTTCGGAAGGCATATAGTTCCTGTCGTAAAACAGGTTGGGTCTGGAGGAAATGGTGGTATTGGCGGAAACGGTAATTTCCGTTCTCCTGTTGTATTGCCCCTGGCGGGTGGTGATCACGATCACGCCATTGCCTGCCCTGGCTCCCCAGATAGAGGCCGCGGCTGCATCGCGAAGAATGGTTACATTTTCAACATCATTGGGATTGATGTCTCTGATATCCCCATCGTAGGGGAAATTGTTCAGGATAATCAAAGGCGAAGATTCAGACATGATGGTGGCACGCCCCCTGCTTTCGAGCTGGAACTCACCTACATCTTCCCCAAGTGCACCTGTACGATTGAACAGCAATCCGTTGGTAATGCCTTCCAGCCTGGTAAGTATATCCGGCCCAGTGCTCCTGTTCAGCATTTCCCTGCTCACAAATGTGAATGCTCCTGTAGCCCTTTCCTTCGGCAACTGCTGATAACCGGTTGACACCACTTCCACTTCTTCCATTTTGTTCTGCAATGGCGGCAATACCACCACCCAGTTCCCTTCACTACCACTCACTTTCAACTCCCGCCGCTGATAGCCGACAAAAGATACCACCACCACATCGCCTTCCTTCGCTTCAATCGTAAACCAGCCATCGGCACCCGTTACCACGCCTTTGGATCTGCCTTTTACCTGGACAGAAGCGCCTACAAGCGGGCTCCCTGTTGTATCGAGCACCTGCCCACGCACCTGTATGTACCACGCTTCACGCTGTACACTATCTTTCTCTGAATTGGCGGAAATTGTTTCGCGGGAAAGAACAATACTTCCTGTGCCTGCATCAAGTTCGAAAGTAACCCCCTGACCATCCAGTACTTTTTCCAGCAGCGATGACAGCGGGGCATTGCGCACATGAAGCGTTACCCTTTTGTTTTTGGGCAGGAAATCCTGTTTGCCGAACACCACGTACCCGGTTTGTTGCTCAATGGCGCGGAACACTTCCCGGAAGGTAAGGCCACGGCCTGAAAGCGTAACATGCTGGGCTTTGCCCCCGGCATGGCAGGTCAGTAACCCTGCCAACAGGAAAAAAGAAAGCATTTTCATCATCAACAGCAGTTTTGTAACCGATGGAAGAACTGGTGTTGCACCTGGGTGCATGAAGTTCCGCCATCCGGATGCCTGCCACGGGTTCCTTTTGCCAATGGCTACAAGGTGCCCGGTACGCAAAGCGTTTTTTTTCATAATTTGTGCTTGGTTTTGGTTGAATAAAAATGACGACAAACTCATTCGAATCGACCTGAACAATGACCAGAGCGGTTCCAAGCACTCAGGCCATCGGTTTCCGGCTTTAAAACCGGAAATCATCCCCGCTTCACGGCCAAGTGAAGCGGGGTTTCTTTTTCAGGGTCTACCCGACAATTTCATATAATGGCTGCCCCCTCGGCCACCTGCGGTGGTCGCTAAAGCAATGTATATACAGTAATGGCAAGAGAAATTTATTGCGTAATAACCAACCTGTTTCCCGCCTCAAGACGGAATTTCACCTCAGATTTTTCAAGTATGGAAAGCACTTGCCGCAAACTGTTGCGTGTGCTGATTTTTCCGAAAAAGGTTGCAGCGGGCGGTCCATTTTCATACACCACCTCAATATCATACCACCGTTCCAACTGCGTCATCACTTCTTTGAGGTCGGCCCCATCGAAGTTGAACAGGCCGTTCTTCCAGGCCACCACCTGTTCAAGGTCAACATCCTGCGAGACAGATATATTTTCGGCTATCCGAGCCTGTTCTCCCGGACGGATCATTCTTTCTTCTTTCTCCCGCCGCACCAATACCGATCCTTCGATTAATGTGGTCCTGATAAAGGTTTCGTTGTCGTAAGCCTTCACATTAAAACTTGTTCCCAGCACTTCTACTTCTGCC
>CAMLPA010000006.1 GCA_946481605.1 uncultured Flavihumibacter sp.
AATGCACCATACTGATCCACTTCAAAGGCAAGTGCAGTGTGAAGAATGGCTCCTACGACGAACTTAAACCTTTGTGCGATGCCATTACCGAGCGCGGCATCGGCGCTACCGTGGAGGAACTCGTTTAACCCTATGCCCATCTTCGCACTCGATCAGCAACTTTTATTCCCACCGGTACACCTCGCCGAACCCGACGGCTTACTCGCCATGGGCGGCGACCTCAGCGAAGAACGGCTGCTTCTCGCCTACCGCAACGGCATCTTCCCCTGGTACGAAGGCGACACTCCGCTCTGGTGGAGTCCCGACCCGCGCTTTGTGCTCTTCCCCCATGAACTGAAGGTTTCCAAAAGCATGCGGAGCCTACTCCGCCAACAGAAATTTGATTTCACCATCAACAAGGCTTTCCCCGAAGTGATCCGTGCCTGCCGGAAAACCCCGCGTCCCGGCTACGATGGCACCTGGATCAACGATGAGGTGGAGCGCTCCTACACGCGGCTTCACCTGAAAGGATATGCGCATTCCGCCGAAGCCTGGGAGAACGGTGAACTGGTAGGTGGCCTTTACGGCATAAGGATGGGATCTTTCTTCTTCGGAGAGAGTATGTTCTCGCGACAGAGCAATGCCAGCAAATACGCGTTCATCCTATACGTGCAGCAACTGGCTTCGGAAGGTGTTTCTCTGATCGATTGCCAGGTATATACGGAACACCTCGAAAGCCTTGGGGCGAGGATGATGCCGCGGGCGGAATTTGTTGGGATGCTGGCAAGGGGGGGGTGATTTTTTTCACGCAACTGCTTTGTGCTTCGCACTGCGCAGCGCAATGGAGCAAGGACGCAAGGAGTGGCTGTGTTTTTGGGGAAGGCTTTTGTTTAGGCTTGGGGGTAGAGGACCGTTTTCAGTTAAGGATATTTTCTCGCAATTGCTTCGTACCTCGCAACGCAAAGGCGCAACGTTAGACGCTGATTTACTAGGCTTCTGATAATAGCAATTAACTGTTTGTAAAAAAGATTGATAAAGAAATAGTCAACTACTTCCCTGCATAATAATCAGCCTTCCTGGATAGAAAAGCCCTTTGCGCCTTTGCGCCGTTGCGAGCAATAAAATTCTCCCATTTAAAACCCTTCTGCTAACCCGCTTAAGCCTTGCGTCCTTGCTCCCTTGCGTTGCGAGACACGAAGCAATTGCGTGAAATTACCCCGAAAACACTAAATTTGCCCCTCTCCAAAAAACGATCCATGGCAAAGAACCCGGCAGAAACTCCCTTAATGCAACAACACAACGCCATTAAGGCGCGTTACCCGGATGCTGTGCTGCTTTTCCGCGTGGGCGACTTCTACGAAACCTTCGGCCAGGATGCCATCATCGCCTCGCAAGTGCTGGGCATCACCCTCACCAAACGCAACAACGGCGCGGCTTTCTCATCGGAACTCGCTGGATTCCCCCACCATTCTCTGGATACCTACCTGCACAAACTGGTGAAAGCCGGACACCGCGTGGCCATCTGCGATCAACTGGAAGACCCCAAACAAGCCAAAGGCATCGTTAAAAGAGGCGTTACAGAATTGGTAACACCCGGCGTGGCCACCAGCGACAAATTACTGGAACACAACAGCAACAACTTCCTCGGCGGCGTACACATCGGTGAAGATGCCTGCGGCATCGCCCTGCTGGATATTTCCACAGGAGAATTCTTCGCAGCAGAAGGCAACCAGGAATACATTGATAAGTTACTGCAGAGCCTGCGTCCCGCAGAAGTGGTGTACCAGCGCAACAAACAGAAGCTGTTCCGCGAACAGTTCGGAGCCCGCTTCTATACTTATACACTGGACGAATGGATATTCCAGGAAACCTACGCCCGTGAGACCTTGCTGAAGCATTTCCAAACCCATTCCCTGAAAGGCTTCGGTATCGAACAAATGCCCGCAGCCATCATCGCCGCAGGCGCTGTAATGCATTATCTCCGGGATACGGAACACCCCAACCTGCAACATGTCAGCGCCATACAACGCATTGAAAGGGAAGACTTCCTCTGGATGGACAGGTTCACCATCCGCAACCTGGAACTGCTTTCCAGCGGAATGGAGAACGGGAATACCCTGCTCAAAGTACTGGACCATACGCAAAGCCCAATGGGCGCGCGTTTGCTGAAAAGATGGATGGTACTGCCCCTGAAAGATCCCATTGCGATTGAAGAAAGACTGGATGCGGTGGAACACCTGCTGCTGCACCCTGATCTTCTAAAGAACATCACACAACCTATTCACCAGGCAGGAGATGTGGAACGCCTCGTGAGTAAGATTCCCTTAAAAAAAATCAATCCACGCGAAGTATTGCAGATCGCACGCGGCCTTCAGCAGGTAAAGCTTTGCAAGGAGTTCGCATCCGCAACCGACAATGGTTGTTTGCAAAAGCTTGCCGGAAAACTCGATCCATGTACCGGCATCATGGAGCAGATTGTACATACCCTTCAGGAGAATCCCCCCGTACAAACAGCAAAAGGAGGCGTGATTGCTCCGGGTATTAACGCTGAACTGGATGAGTTGCGCAACATCGCCACTACCGGAAAGGATTACCTGGTGCAGTTGCAACAGAAAGAAAGTGAAATCACCGGCATCCCATCACTCAAAATAGGATTCAACAATGTTTTCGGTTACTACCTGGAAGTAACCAATACCAATAAACACAAGGTTCCTGAAACCTGGATCCGCAAACAAACACTCGCGAATGCGGAACGCTATATTACGCCGGAACTGAAGTCTTACGAAGAAAAGATTACAGGTGCCGAAGAAAAGATATTGTCTATTGAACAACAGTTGTTCGACCAGTTGCTGTTTGAACTACAGGAATATATCGCGCCCATCCAGGTGAATGCGCAGGTGCTCGCACAACTTGATTGTCTATGCTGTTTTGCCCACAACGCGCTTCAGTTCAATTATAAAAGGCCGCAGATTCATCCCGGCGACGAGCTCTTCATCAAAGAAGGAAGGCATCCAGTGATTGAACGCAACCTACCCCCGGGAGAACCGTATATCGCCAATGATATTGTGCTGAACGGAAGTTCTCAGCAGATCATCATTCTCACCGGTCCCAACATGAGTGGTAAGAGCGCCATCCTGCGCCAGACCGCTCTCATTACGCTGATGGCCCACATGGGAAGTTTCGTACCGGCAGATGAAGCACGCATACCCATCACCGATAAAATTTTTACCCGCGTCGGCGCTTCCGATAACCTCAGTGGCGGCGAAAGTACCTTCATGGTGGAAATGAATGAAACAGCGTCCATCATCAACAACATCACCTCAAAAAGCCTGGTGCTGCTCGATGAGATCGGAAGGGGTACCTCCACCTACGATGGCATCTCGATCGCATGGAGTATTGTGGAATACCTGCACCATTTCACGGCTTTCAAACCGAAGACACTCTTCGCGACACATTACCATGAACTTAATGAACTGGAGCACAAACTGGATGGGGTGAAAAACTACCATGTCACCAACAAAGAATCGGGTAATAAGATCATCTTCCTTCGGAAACTCGCGCCTGGCGGCAGTACCCACAGTTTCGGTATACACGTGGCCAAAATGGCGGGCATGCCCCCTGCCCTGCTGAACCGCTCCAACGAAATACTCGCGGAACTGGAAATGAAACATGGCGATGCCCCAAATACGGAAGCGCTGCAAAAAGCAAGCGCGCCCAAAGTGCAACTGAGTATTTTTGACGCCCACTCTGAAACGTTCGACCAGATCAGGAAAACACTGGACAACCTTGACATCAACCGGCTTACGCCTGTGGAGGCCCTGCTGAAACTGCAGGAAATAAAGCAGATGGTGAAGGCGTAACGGTAACGTGCATTTGTGCGCGGAAAGTAGTAACTTCAACGAGGTTACTGAAAACGCTTACCCGGATGAAATACGAATTTGAACTACACAACTTCAACGATTGGGTTGCAGGCCTTGCTGCTGTCTTCGGCGCTCCGGTGGAAAAAGGGCTGATGCACCTCCCTGAAAAATACGGAGAAGGTTATGTACTTGCCGGTCCCATCAACGGAGACATGTCGTATATCATCCAGCATTTCACCCTCAACGATGCACTTACACTTTCCCGCAAGAAAACCGATCCGTATTCCCTCACGCTTTTCTTCAACCAGGTACAGGTAAAGGATTTTATCGAGATAAAAACTGGCACCGACCGTATTTACGACGAAGCGCGTTTCAGAAGCAATATTTTTCTTTCCTCCACGAACTACGACCTCGACATTACGTTCTCTCCCGGCACGCAGGTGCGGCGCGTTGGCATTTGTTTCAATGATAAAATGCTGGCTCGGTACATCGGCAAAGACATTCTTTTTGACCTCTTCCTTTATACGGGTCAGCAACTCAACAATGTGAACCGGGAACTGATTACCATGGAATACAAGGCTTTCCTGGAAGACATTTTCAGTACCGATCCCCGGACACCATTGAGCAAACTAATCCTGCACAACAGGATATTATTGCTGGTAGAAACTTTCTTCCAGTCGTTCATTGAAAAGATGGAGCAAGACAAAGGCCTTCCCCGCAAACTGAAGGAACACGACCTGCATGGGCTTCAGACGGTGGAACAACTGCTGAGTAATCCCGAAACTGAAAAATTCCCTTCCATAGAAAATCTTTCCAAAGCGGCCATGATGAGTACCACCAAACTCAAGAACCGTTTCAAAGAGGTGTATGGAATGAAACTGTATGAATTTTACAACAGGAACCGGCTGCGCGAAGCGCGTCGATTAATTGAGTCCGGACAATATTCCATCAAAGAGGCCGGGTACAGGATCGGCTTCACCAACCTGAGCAATTTCTCCAAGGCTTTCAGGAAAGAATTTGGTTTCCTCCCCAGCGCACTACGGGAAAACCACTAACATCAGGTGTAAACTCTTATTTTATTAAAGCCTTCTTGGTTATCGGTTTGCCTTCAGGAGGTATGCAACCGGTTACGAACCATTTATATTTGTATTGTTAAGGTTAATGGTCATTTAGTATTAATCCATACCCCCCTGTTTTCCTGAACCGTCCGAAATCCAACATCCGTAGAAGAACCGTCCCTGAACATTGAAAACGTTCATAAAGAGCCGGGCTGAATAAGTCCGGCTCTTTTGTTTACCCTATTTATTTTCCAGCACCAGGTATTGCCAGCCCGCAAGGTTCAGTGTGGTACCTTGTTTCAACTCGTAACCGGTTGCACTGAAAACATCCGTGAATTGCCCGTTCAGGCTACTGTCTTCCGGAATGAAGAGCTGGGTATCCGCTGTGAAGTTCAGGATCACCACCAGTTTGTCTTTTTTATTTTCCCGCACGAATGCGAATATCGAAGGATTGGAGGAAGGTATTCTTCTGAAAGTAGCGCCTTCGGCAAAAACAGGATTCGATTTACGGAGCGAAAGCAGTTTCTGGTAGAACGGCGCTTTCTCAAAGGTTCCCCACTGAATGGGATCGCGTGTGAAGAACTTCAGCCTTTTCGCGTTGGCGGATTCCTGTCCGCTGTAAATCAGGGGAATACTTTTATCCATAGTCTGGGTAAATACCGCGAAGGTTTCTGCCCCTGCACCCATTCTTTCGAATTCGGTGCCGTTCCAACTGTTTTCGTCGTGGTTGGACGTGAAGTACATCCGGAGTGCGTCCGGTGGAAAACGGGATTGGTTTTCCAGTAAAATACTGTCCAGTTGGACGGTGTTTTTCTTCCCTGCGGCAATATCGTTCAGGATATGGAACACGGACCAGGTGTAGCTGGCATCGAACCCGGCCTCATGCAGGGCAGGCTTTTCACCTTCGGCCAGCATAAAAATCTGTTTGGTCTTGCGGAGTTCGGGAATGGCCTGTGCCCAGAAATCAACGGGCACTTCTTCCGCGATATCACAGCGGAATCCGTCGATACCGTAGGTTTCGAGCCACCAGTTCATCGCCGCGATCATGCTGTCGCGGAGAACGGGATTTTCATAATTCAATTCACGGGTATCCGTCCAGTCTGCATTGGGAGGAAGAATGGTTCCTGCACTGTCGCGCATATAAAAATCCGGGTGCGCTTTTATCCAGGGATGGTCGGGAGCTGTATGGTTGGCTACCCAGTCAACGATCACTTTAAACCCGGCTTCGTGGGCCTTTTTCACGAGGTTCTTCCAGTCATTTTCTGTTCCAAATTCCGGGCTTACCGCCTTGTAATCCTGGACCGCGTAATAACTGCCAAGATCACCGGGATTCATTTTCCGACCTTCTACCCCGATGGGTGTAACGGGCATGAACCACAGTATTTCAACCCCCATTTCTTTTAGTCGGGGCAACTGCGCAGCAAAAGCGTTAAAAGAACCTTCAGGGCTGTATTGCCGCAGGTTCACTTCGTAAATATTACTTTGGTTGAGCCAGGGTGCGCGTCCCTCCGGCACTTTTTCTTCCGGTTTTCCGGCAGGGCCATTACAGGCAAGCACACAGCAGAGTGCTGCCATCGTTAGCATGGAGTAATTCATCATTTACAGGTTTGCGTAAAATTATGGATTTTGAATGTTGGATGAGCAAACCGGGGACTTCATCCAACAGCGGGCTTTCAGAAAGAAAATTATCCTAAATTCCGGCCGAAAAATACCAACTCCCCATGCAACAGAACGCCATGTACTACGGAACTTATCTTCATCTCGATAAAATACTGGACAGCCAGCACCCTGTCAGCTTTGAAGCAGGACAGGAACCAGCGCACGACGAGATGCTCTTTATCGTGATCCACCAGGCCTACGAACTCTGGTTCAAACAGATACTTTTCGAAATGGACTATATCCTCTCCATTTTCAGAAAAGAAAAGATAGAAGACCATTCCGAAGACCTGAACCTGGTATTTCACCGCATGGAACGCATTCAACGCATACTGGAACTGCTGAACCAACAGGTGCACATCCTGGATACGATGACACCACTCGATTTCCTGGATTTCCGTAACCTGCTTACCCCTTCTTCCGGCTTCCAGAGTCTTCAGTTCAGGCTCATCGAAGCCAGGCTTGGATTACAGATGGAAAAACGCCACCAGTATGATTATTACAAACGCACGAACGAAGGCGGTTTCACCCCACCCGATTACAATGCCATCAACGAGGCTGAATCAGGAGAAAGCCTGTTGCAACTCATTAACCGCTGGCTCGAAAGGATGCCGTTCTTTGAAGCGGAACACTGGAAATCGTATGAATCCAAATACCTCAATAAAGAAAAGAAACATCCTTTCTGGAATGATTACCGGTATATCTACCAGTCTGGCCTAACCGAACATGAAGCGGCCAAGATATACGATTTTGATGCCGTCTTCTTCGACCATATTCCCGAAGAAGTGTCTGCGGAGGAAAAAGAGCGTTTACAGACCGCAAGGGCTTCCCTCTCCGCAAAAGCCATGCGGGCCGCGCTTTTTATCATGATGTACCGCGATTTCCCCGTGTTTCAGCATTCTTTCCGGATATTGGACGGATTGGTGGACATAGACCATCACCTTGCCGGCTGGCGGCACAAACATTTCATGATGGTGCGCAGGATGATCGGCATGCGGGTGGGAACCGGCAACACATCTGGCGCGGGTTACCTGCAGGGCGCACTGAACAGGCATTATATCTTCCGAGACATTGCGGGATTGTCCACTTTCCTGATCCGCAGAAAAAGCCTGCCAGCGCTGCCTCCGGAACTGATCAGCCGATTGCAGAACCAATCCTAACCTTATCTTTGTCCATTAAACAGGCGCAAACATGCTACGAATAGGCGTTTTTGGAACGGGGCACCTAGGGAAATTCCACCTCAACAACTGGCAGCAGATCGAAGGAACAGAACTGGTGGGATTTTACGATCCCAACGATGACACCGCAAAAGAAGTAAGTGAAAAATACAATATCGCACGCTTCCTGGATCCCACGGTGCTGATGGATGCCGTGGATGCCGTGGACATTGTGGCCCCAACGCCTTTTCATTTTGAACTCTGCCAGGCTGCTATCCGGAAGGGCAAGCATATTTTCGTGGAGAAACCCCTCGCCAATACCATGGACGAGGCGCGCGAACTCCTTAAACTGGTGGCCGAATCAAAAGTAAAACTCCAGGTTGGACACGTGGAAAGGTTCAACCCCGCTTTCCAGGCCGCGCAAAAAATGAACCTGAACCCCATGTTCATTGAAGTGCACCGCCTGGCCCAGTTCAATCCAAGGGGCACCGAAGTAAGTGTGATCCTGGACCTGATGATCCATGATATCGACATTATACTTACCCTGGTTAAAAGCGATGTAAAGAATATTTACGCCAGCGGTATCGCCGTAATGACCGATACCCCCGACATCGCCAACGTACGCATTGAATTCAACAACGGCTGTGTGGCCAACCTCACTTCCAGCCGTATCTCCATGAAAAAGATGCGGAAGATCAGGCTGTTTCAGAAAGATGCCTACATTGGTATCGACTTCCTGGAGAAGAAAACGGAAGTGATCCGGTTGAAAACACCTGAAGATACTTCGGCGTTCACCTTCGACCTCGAAACTCCGGCAGGTGTACGCACAATCGCCATAGATGCGCCACCAGTGGAAGACGGCAACGCCATCCGCATGGAACTCGAAGCGTTCCGTGATGCCATCGTGAACAACACACGTACACAGGTAAACGAAATCGATGGATTCGCGGCCATGGAAGTGGCCCACCAGATTCTTCATAAAATCCGCCATTCCACGCCCAAAGACGAATAATGAGCGCCCGCACCGTGAAAGAAACCCATTACCTTATCTCCGATACCTGTTCTGCACTGGTAGCGTGGGCAGTTTTCACCGTGTACAGCAATCATTTCTCACCGGCTACAACTGCTGCACAGCTTGGATTTGTTCTTGTTCCCGCTGGCTGGCTGCTGTTGTATTATGCTTCCGGCTCCTATCGGAATATCTATCAGAAATCAAGGATCAGTGAAGCCCTCAACACGCTTTTCCTTACCCTTGCCGGCTCGGGAATTTTACTGGGCCTGTACTCCCCTTCCGGGTACAATGTGGATTTCAACTCCTTCTACATGTATTGGGCCCCGCATTTTGCACTTACCCTTGCGGGCCGGGTATTGATTCTTGAAAGGATGAAAAGGCAGATTCTTACAAAGAAGATCGTTTTCCCGACATTGCTGATCGGAGACGGGCCCTCCGCTTTAAAAACCTGGAAAAACTCGCGCAGCAACCTTCAGAATACCGGTTACCATTACAGCGGATACCTGGCTTTGAATGGTCAGCACAACGATCTGCCAGGAGAACACCTCGAAAGACTCGGAGATGAATCCGTGCTGGAAGATGTCTTAAAACGTGAAAAGATAAAACTGGTCATCATTGCCACCGAACCTGGTCAGAAACAACTGGTGGAAACTTTGCTCCCTAAACTTATCACCAGAGAAGTGGAGATCAAAATCATCCCGTCAGATATCGATCTCCTGACAGGAGCAGTCCGCACAGAAAGCGTTTATGGATTACCGCTAGTCGACATTCGTTTTGGCGGCATGCCCTACTGGCAGCAGCATATCAAACGCCTTACGGATGTTGTACTGTCTCTTTTCGGACTAATCGTGCTTTCGCCCTTTTTTCTGATCATCGCGATACTGGTGAGAAAATCTTCTTCCGGACCGGTATTGTACCGCCAGGAAAGAATTGGCTGGAAGGGCAAACCTTTTTACATCATCAAGTTCCGCTCCATGTTCGAAGACGCGGAAAAAAGTGGCCCGCAATTGTCTTCAGAAAACGACCCCCGTATTACCCGCTGGGGGCGCATCATGCGCCAATGGCGGATAGATGAACTTCCGCAACTCTGGAATGTGTTCAAAGGTGATATGAGTCTGGTTGGACCCCGCCCGGAAAGAAAACATTATATCGACCAGCTTTCCACCCATACGCCTTATTATACTTTTTTATTTAAAATGAAACCAGGATTAACTTCCTGGGGCATGGTGCAATATGGTTATGCGGAAAACGTACAACAGATGCTGGAGCGGCTGCCCTACGACCTTTTGTACATCGAAAGTTGCTCCCTCCTGCTTGATTTTAAGATTTTGATCCATACCTTTCGGATCATTCTGATGGGGAAAGGGAAATAAGCGCCCGCCCTTTTCGTTAAAACAAAAACGGTCATGCCGATGCGCATCTTTATCCCGCTGTTGCTGCTTTTATTTCCCTGCATTTCCTTTGGCCAGCATTACTGGCAGCAGCGCACCGATTACCAGTTGGATGTAACGCTCAACGACCGTGAACATACCCTTGATGGCACCGTTAAAATACGGTACACCAATGCCTCCCCTGATACACTCAATTATATCTGGTTCCACCTCTGGCCCAATGCCTATAAGCATGATAAAACTGCCTTCAGTGACCAACTGTTACTGCTGGACAGAACAGATTTCTATTTTTCCAAACCCGCTGACAAAGGCTACATCAACCGACTTGATTTTAAGGTGAACGGCATCACCGCCCAAACGGAGGACCATCCTTCTTTTATTGATGTGGTTCGTATTGACCTTCCTTCAGCTTTGCTGCCAGGTTCATCTATAGACATCAGTACGCCTTTTCATGTGAAGATTCCGGCCTATACCTCAAGGCTCGGCCATGTTGGCCAGCAATACCTGATCACACAATGGTATCCCAAGCCCGCGGTGTATGATGCCACAGGCTGGCACCCGATGCCCTATTTGGAACAAGGTGAATTCTACTCAGAATTCGGCAGTTTCGATGTAAAAATTCATTTGCCTGAGGATTATATGGTAGCCGGGGGCGGAACGCTTTTGAACAATCCAGTAGTAACGGCCGCGCCTGAAATGGAACAGGTGAAAAAATCAGTAAAACAGCAGCAAAAAACATTGCCGTCCTCAGTTAAAAAAGTGGATCAGGATACGGTGGTCACCTCCTCGTCTTCCCAACTGAACACCTGGCACTTCCAACTGGAGAATGCTTCCGACTTCGCCTGGTTCGCAGGAAAGAAATGGATCAGGCAGGAAGAAGTAATCACCTTACCTTCCGGAAAAAACATTACCCTACAGGTCTATTTTCAACCTTGGGTAGCAGACCGGTGGAAACCCGCCATGCGTTATGCCGAACGGGCCATCCGTTTTTATTCCAGTTTCCTGGGCGACTACCCCTACCCGACTTTTTCCGTAGTGGCAGCTCCGGGCAAGCGGTTCACCGGCATGGAATACCCCGCCATCACGCTGATCAGCTCCGAAAAAGACACCGCACTCCTGGAACAGGTGATCGCACATGAGGCAGGACACAACTGGTTCCAGGCCGCGATCGGTTCCAACGAAAGGGCACACCCCTGGATGGATGAAGGATTGAACACCTGGGTGGAACAGCAATACTTAAAAGAATACAATGTGGTGAAAGAAGACCCGAAAGGCATGTACCAGCAGGAGCAATTCTTTCTCCGCCAGCTTTTCAAAGCGAAACTGGACCAGCCTATTGCCACCCCTGCCGAAAAGTTTAACGGCGCAAATTATGGCCTCGTTACGTATAAAAAAACAGCGCAATGGCTGAATGCAATCCAAAAGGAAGTTGGACAGCAGGCGATGCAGGAAGCTTTCAGAAAATATTACGCAGCATGGAAATTCAAACATCCCGCTCCTGACGATCTGAAGAAGACTTTAGAAACCAGTACCGGTAAGGACCTCAAAACTTACTTCGACCTGCTGGAACTACCCGGTGGCACCGCTATAGCGGTGCCACCGGGTAGGAAACGGCTCAAACTCACGGGTTCCTTCAACCAGAAAAACACCGATTCCATTCAATACATTTCATTGTTACCGGTGCCAGGTTACAATGCGAATGATGGCTTTATGCCCGGGTTGCTGATCCACAATTACCAATTGCCCATGCCCTCGTTCCGCTTCCTGGTGGCCCCGGTTTATGGCACACAAAGCGGGCAATGGAACGGAATTGCGAAAGCCGCATACCACCAGTACCGGGATGCACGGTTGAAAGAATGGAGCGCCGGTATCAGTTATACCACTTTCTCCACTTCGCGCTATGATGCAGGCAACGAAAAATTCTATTTCAGGATGCAAAGGTTCATGCCTGAACTCAATTTTAAATTCGGCACCGGAAATCCCTTGGATAAAATAGAGAAAAGCATCCGGTTCAGGCATCACAGTTTCAGGGAAGAAAGCCTGCTCTTTCAAAGACAGATCATCGGCAACGATACCAGTTTTGTTCCCGGCCGTGCCACCAGTTCACGTTACCTCAACCAGCTCAGGTTCCAATTGGAAAACAACCGGGTATTGTATCCCTACTCCGCTTCGCTGGTGCTGGAACAAATGCAGGACCTCTGGAAAGCAGGCTTCACGGGCACTTATTTCTTCAACTATCCTGGTGTGAAAAAGCAAGGACTGCAAGCCAGGTTCTTCGCCGGAAAAATTATTTATCCCGGTGATGCGACGCTTTCCAAACGCTTCAGGAACAGCCGTTACCACCTGAATATGACCGGCCCTAAAGGAGACGAGGATTATACGTACAGCGACTACTTCATAGGCAGGAATGATTTCGAAGGTTTTCGCTCGCAACAAATCATGGTAAGGGACGGCGCGTTTAAAGTGAGAACAGACCTTTTAAGCAGCAAAGTGGGCAAAACAGACAACTGGCTGGCCGCACTCAACCTTGTGACCGATGTGCCACCCAAACTCAACCCGTTGCAGGTATTACCTGTTAAGATTCCCCTTAAACTGTTCCTCGACATCGGCACTTATGCAGAAGCCTGGGATCCGCTTACACCTGAATCGGAAGCAAAGTTCCTGTATGATGCAGGCCTTCAGTTCTCGCTGTTCCGGGAAGCCCTGAATATTTACGTTCCCCTGCTCTACAGCAAAGTGTACAGGGATTATTTCAATTCCACCCTGGGCGATAAAAAATTCTGGAAAACCATTTCATTCAGCATCCAACTCGAAACACTTCAACCCCGGAAATGGATGCCGGGCATGGGATTGTAATATGCAAGGCAGCATTCAACATATCACCAGAGATCAGTTGGATACCAGGGCTTATGATACCTGTATTGAGCAGGACCATAACGGGAATATATACGCGCAATCCTGGTACCTCGATCGGATGGCCACACATTGGGATATCCTGGTGAAAGGAAATTACGAAGCGGTAATGCCGCTTCCCTGGCGTAAGAAATATGGCGTAAAATACCTCTACATGCCAGCTTTTACGCCTATGCTCGGCGTATATGGAAAGCAAGCCGATGTGCTAACAGGCGCGTTCCTGGAAGCAGTTCCCCCCTCGTTCAGGTTCTGGGAAATATCCTTGCACAAAGGCAATTCCATTCCACCAGCGTGGCAGCCTTCGGCACGCGCCAATTACGTATTACCACTGCAACAGGACTATCCTTCCCTTTTCGCGGGGTACAAACAAAACATCCAACGGAACTGTAAAAAGGCGCTGAACCTGGGTTGCAGTGTGGTGCATGGTTTCCCGGTTTCAGAAGTGATCGCCATCGCCAAAACACAATTACAACCCATTTCCAATATCACCGATCAGGATTTCGTACATTTTGAACAACTGTATTCGTTACTTGAACCACAGGGAAAGGCCGTCACTTATGGCGTAAAAGATGCGGGAGGGAAATTACTATCGTCCTGCGTGTTTTTCTTTTCAAACGGACGGGCTTATTACATACTCGTGGGCAATCATCCCAATGGCAGAACACTGGGCGCATCCCATGCATTGATTGATGGATTTATCCGGGACCATGCAGGACAAAACCTGATCCTGGATTTTGAAGGCTCAGATATCAGGAACCTGGCGTATTTCTACAGCAGTTTCGGCAGTAGCGTGGAAACTTACCATCGCATTAAAGTGAACCGTTTGCCATGGTGGATGAAACTGGTAAAAAAGTAGTTACCCAATCAATTGTTCCGCCAGTAAAAGGTCAAGCGGCGTAGTAATCTTGAAATTGTTCTCTTCTCCTTCCACGAGGTGTACCTTCAACCCGAAGGCTTCTACGACGGTAGCTTCATCGGTGAACTTCTCTTTATAATCGATCTGGAAGGCGGGCAATAAGATTTTGCTGTGGAAAGTCTGCGGCGTTTGAATGAGTACCAGGCTGGTGCGGTCCACCGCCTCGTTGCCGTCTTCCAGCAACATGCGCACACTGTCTTTACAGGGAATGGCGGGAATTGCGGTGCCGAATTCAAGGGCGGTGTCAAAGCAACGGCGCACCAATGTGGTGGAAAGCAGGCAACGTACGCCGTCGTGGACGAAGATCATGGATTCCTCTTCTATTAATGCGAGTCCGTTCTGAACGGAATGGAAACGTGTTCTTCCGCCAACGGTGATGGTTACACGGGAAGGGTCGAAGAATCCATCGATGATCTCTTTGCCCATATCCAGGAATTCTTCGGGGAGGACGAGAATAATGTGCATGTCCTCATAACTCGCGAGAAAAGTATCGAGGGCATAATACAGCAACGGCTTCCCTTTAATGGGCAGGAACTGTTTGGGAATCTGGCTGTTCATACGCTGGCCGCTTCCGCCGGCTACTATTACTGCATATTTTTTCACGGTCTTCTCCTTTATGGTTTCGCCACGTTAGCGGCGTGTTGGTCTTCAATTTTTTCTATGATCATTTCGGGGGCTATATTGTTCATACAGGCATGGTCGCCGCGGTAACAGGGCTTATTACCGAAAACCGAGCAGGGACGGCAATACAGTTCAGTTTCCACAATATCCTTCAGTTCCTGTTTCCAGCCGTAAAACCCGGCGAAGTGGTGCGTGGCACCCCACACAGACACCACCCGTGTTCCTACAAGTGAAGCCAGGTGCATGTTCGCAGAGTCCATACTCACCATTACGTGTAAACGCTTCATCACCGAAAGTTCTTCCCCCAGGGTATATTTTCCCGCGAGGGAAATTAATCCGGGAAAGGCTTTCTCCCATTGCATTGCCTGTTCTGTTTCCTGCTTTCCGCCCCCGAAGATATATACCCTGTTGTTTTTTTCCGCCACCAGTGTGCTGATCACTTTTTCCATGGCATCCAACGGATATCTTTTCTCCAGGTGCTGGGCGAACGGGGCGATGCCGATATGATTGATGCCTTCCTCCATTACAAATGGCGGTTGGTTGAACCGTTGTTCCGGTACTGCTGCTGAAAGATCGACCGGGAAGCCTACTTTGCTGAATACAGCCGCGTACCTTTCGTGGGAAGTGGGCAGTTGTTTCAGCACTTTCGCGCCTTTCCGCGTAAGCGCTTTCTTTTCGCTTCTGCCTTTATTGATCCGCGTCAGGCGCATGCCGCGTAATCGGAGGAAGAACCCCAGTATCCTGGAACGCAGCACATTGTGCAGATCGGCCACAATACGGATACCTGTTCCCGTTAGTTCTCCTGAAAGTTTAGCGATACCGGCCAGGCCCTTGTGCTTGCCTTTCAGATCGGCGGCTACGAATTGTGTACGTTCCATGCCTTCAAACAAAGGTTTGAAAGCAGCCCGTGACACCACCACTAACTCCAGTTGCGGATGCTGTTGCAGGGCACAACGCAATACGGGAACGGTCATGGCAACATCGCCAAGGGCCGAAAAACGTATTACCAGTACCCTGGTTGACATTATTGGGATTTTTGCGCGTACAATACAGGATTCAACGAGGGATCGTTGTACATCTTCATCTGTTTGTACACTTTCATGTATTTTCTACCGGCGGAGATTTCCATCAGCAGTTCATCGATGGCCTGGGAAAGGTCCTTCTGCTGCTCCAGCAGTATTTCCAGTTTCGCCGCGCATTTGGCACGGTGTTCTTCGGATGCGTCTTCTCTTTCAGACTCCTCCTGCATGTGGTAGATCTTCAATGCAAGAATAGAGAGCCTGTCGATGGCCCATGCCGGACTTTCCGTATTGATGGAAGCATCCTGCTGGGGAATCACCTGGCTGAATTTATCGAGAAAGAAACTGTCAATGTATTCCACCATATCCGTACGTTCCTGGTTGGAAGCATCGATCCTTCTTTTGATGGCGAGTGCTTCAACGGGGTCGATGGCCGGATTCCGGATGATGTCTTCCAGGTGCCACTGCACTGTATCGATCCAGTTCTTCGCGTATAAAAGATGTTCCAGTTTATCGGAAGGATGCGGATTCACCATTGGTGTGTCCACGTGATCCGTTTCGTGGTAACGCAGGATACTTTCTTCAAAAACCTTATTACAAACCTGGCTGATCATCAGTTCTTCTTCTTGTATTTGGAGTTGAGGCCATTCACTACGTCAGCGGTCACATCGTAGAGTGTGTCCTTGAAGTAGAAAAGTCCCGGTTCGTTGGCCATGATGTAAGAATAGCCCTTGGTCTTGTTGTATTCTTTCAGGAAGTCTTCGATCTCCTTCTTAATGTTCGCTTTCAGCGTTTCATTCTGGTTGTAGAATTCCCTTTCCAGCGATTGTTTCCTGCTCTGGTAATTCTGTTCCATCTGGAAAAGTTCGCGTTGTGCGGCTTCTCCTTCGCTTTGAGACATGCTTGGACCGCGTTGGTTCAGTTCATTCATTCTTTTCTTGTAAGAACTTTCCAGTCCACCAAGTTCCCGCGCGATCTGTCCTTCTTTTCCTTTCAATTGCTCCAGCGCGTCTTTTACGAGGTTATAACTCTTTTCTACGGAATCCATTTCAAAATAAGCCACCCGGAATTCATCAGGTGAAGCGGCTGCATTGTTACCGGCTGCTACTTTTTTGGCACCATTGGGTTTATTGGAAAACTGAAAATAAAAAAGAACACCTACTGCCAGGAGCAGCAAAAGATTCAATGCAATTGAGAAATTCTTCATGAAACCATGTTTGGTGAAAGATATCCAAATGAGAGAATGGGAAATGTTAAGGAAAATAAAAAAGTAGGAAGCCAAGGACTTCCTACTTTCAGTATGATGTGTATCAATTATTCGTCGTCATCGAAACTCATGGCTTCGCGGGTAGTTTGCAGCAGTTCGTATTCTTCCTTGCTGCCCACGATCATGTTTTCGAATTCTCTGAGACCGGTACCTGCAGGTATCTGGTGACCAGTGATCACGTTTTCTTTCAGGCCGAGCATTTCATCGGTTTTACCCATGATGGCTGCGGAAGAAAGTACTTTCGTGGTTTCCTGGAACGATGCGGCGGAGATCCAGCTTTGTACACCCAGAGAGGCTTTGGTGATACCGAGCAGCAACGGATGTGAAGTAGCTGGTTCAGCGTCTCTGTATTCAGCCAGTTTGCGGTCGGAGCGACGGAGTACGGAATTTTCTTCCCTTACTTCACGCAGACTCACAATTTGTCCAGCTTTCAGTTTAGTGGATTCACCTGCATCGGTGATGATCTTTTTATCGAAGATCCAGTCGTTCTCGTCGATGAAATCGAAACGGTCAACAGTATCTCCTTCGAGGAAACGGGTATCTCCGGCATCCAGGATTTCAACTTTTTTCATCATCTGGCGAACGATCACCTCGATGTGTTTGTCGTTGATTTTCACACCCTGCAAACGATATACTTCCTGGATTTCGTTCACCACGTACTCCTGTACGGCGAACGGTCCTTTGATGGCGAGGATATCGAATGGAGCGATCTGTCCGTCGGAAAGTGCGGTACCTGCTTTTACGAAGTCACCGTCCTGCGCCAGGATCTGGCGGGTCAGCGGAACCAGGTATTTCTTCACCACACCGTCTTTGGCTTCCACGATAATCTCGCGGTTACCACGTTTGATGTTACCGAAGGAAACAACACCGTCGATCTCAGAAACGATCGCTGGGTTACCCGGGTTACGTGCTTCGAACAATTCAGTTACACGTGGCAGACCACCGGTGATGTCACGGAGTTTTCCGAGTACACGTGGAATCTTCACCAGTACCTGGCCGGCTTTCACTTCATCGCCCATGTCTACAGCAATGTGTGAACCCACTGGCAGGTTGTATGATTTCACCTCTTTCCCTTCCACGAAGATGGATGGGATACGAGTTTTGTCTTTTGTTTCAATTACCACTTTCTCGCGGTGACCGGTTTGTTCGTCGGACTCTTCACGGAAGGTAATACCTTCAATAACGTTCTCGAACTTAATGGTACCGGGGATTTCAGCGATGATAACGTTGTTATACGGGTCCCATGTACAGATCGTATCCCCTTTGGCTACTTTCTGTCCGTCTTTCACTTTCAGGATAGAACCGTAAGGCACGTTGATTACGTTCAGGAGACGGTCGTTCTTCACGTCCATGTTCCTGATTTCACCAGTACGTCCGATAACCACCTGTACTTTATCTCCTTCATTGTTTTCAGCGGTAACCGTACGGAGACCGTCGAACATCAATGTACCGTCGAACTTGGCGAGGATGGAAGATTCTACTGATGTAGAACCGGCCACACCACCCACGTGGAAGGTACGGAGGGTAAGCTGTGTACCTGGTTCACCGATGGATTGAGCTGCGATGATACCCACCGCATCGCCGCGTTGAGCGGTATAACCTGTTGCCAGGTTTTTACCATAACACCTTACGCATACCCCGCGCTTGCTTTCGCAAGTAAGTACGGAGCGGATTTCCACGGTTTCGATACCGGCTTCTTCGATGGCTTTGGCGATATCTTCAGTGATCTGCTCACCTGCGGTGATCAGCACTTCTTCTGTAAGCGGGTTCAGCACATCGTGGAGGGAAGTACGTCCGAGGATACGGTCATACAGCGGTTCTACGATGTCTTCGTTGTCTTTCAACGCTGAAGTAGCGATACCACGGAGGGTGCCGCAATCTTCTTCGTTGATCACCACATCCTGGGCAACGTCCACCAAACGACGGGTCAGGTAACCCGCATCCGCCGTTTTCAGGGCCGTGTCCGCCAGACCCTTACGGGCACCGTGGGTAGAGATGAAGTAATCCAATACGTTCAGGCCACCTTTAAAGTTAGAGAGGATCGGGTTTTCGATGATCTCTGAACCGGTAGAACCTGATTTACGTGGTTTCGCCATCAGTCCCCTGATACCAGCCAACTGCTTGATCTGCTGTTTGGAACCACGGGCACCGGAATCCAGCATCATGTACACAGAGTTGAAGCCCTGCTTGTTGGTCGCCAGTTCACGGATCAGTGTTTCAGTGATGCGGGTATCCACGCGTGACCAGATATCGATGATCTGGTTGTAACGTTCGTTGTTGGTGATCAATCCCATGTTGTAGTTCTCCCACACTTCTTCCACTTCAGACTTCGCCTGGTCGAGGAGTTCTTCTTTTGTATCGGGGATGATCAGGTCGTTGATGTTGAACGACAAGCCGCCTTTGAAGGCCATACGGAAACCGAGTTGCTTGATGTCGTCCAGGAACTTCGCCGCTTTTGGTATATCGGTGATCTTGATGATCTCACCGATGATCTCCCGAAGGGATTTCTTTGTAGCGAGCGCGTTCACATAACCAACTTCTTTCGGAACGAACTGGTTGAAAAGAATACGTCCCACTGTTGTTTCCAGCAGTTTCTTTTCCAGTTGTCCCTGTTTATTGCGCACGTCCACTTTCACTTTGATGGTGGCGTGGAGGTCAATTCTTTTTTCGTTGTAAGCGATGATCACTTCTTCCGGGGAGTAGAAAGCCATGCCTTCTCCGCGAATGGTTTCTTCCGCATTGGTTTTCTTACCCTTGGTAATGTAGTACAGGCCGAGAACCATGTCCTGAGAAGGCAGGGTGATGGGCGTACCATTCTGTGGGTTAAGAATGTTGTGGGAAGAAAGCATCAGCAATTGGGCTTCCAGGATAGCTGCACTGCTCAGGGGCACGTGCACGGCCATCTGGTCACCGTCGAAGTCGGCGTTGAACGAAGTGGTTACCAGCGGGTGAAGCTGGATGGCCTTACCTTCAATGAGGCGGGGCTGGAACGCCTGGATAGACAGACGGTGCAGCGTTGGGGCCCTGTTCAACATTACGGGGTGACCTTTCAGGATGTTCTCGAGGATATCCCAGATCACGGCTTCTTTCTTATCTACCAGTTTGCGGGCGCTCTTCACCGTTTTCACGATACCGCGCTCAATGAGCTTACGGATGATGAATGGTTTGAACAGTTCTGCCGCCATGTCTTTTGGCAGACCGCATTCGTGCATTTTCATTTCAGGTCCTACCACGATAACGGAACGACCGGAGTAGTCAACACGTTTACCGAGGAGGTTCTGACGGAAACGACCTTGTTTACCTTTCAGTACATCGGAAAGGGATTTCAGGGCACGTCCACCTTCCGCTTTCACGGCGTTCGACTTACGGCTGTTATCGAACAGGGAGTCGATCGCTTCCTGGAGCATCCTTTTTTCGTTACGAAGGATTACTTCAGGCGCTTTGATCTCCAACAGTCTTTTCAGACGGTTGTTCCGTATGATCACCCTTCTGTAGAGGTCGTTCAGGTCGGAAGACGCGAAACGGCCGCCATCCAGGGGAACCAGCGGACGGAGTTCAGGCGGAATAACAGGAATGTACTGCATTACCATCCACTCGGGGCGGTTGGTGATGCGGGTATTGGCATCGCGGAACGCTTCTACCACGCTCAGACGCTTGAGGGCATCGGCCTTCCTTTGCTGGGAAGTTTCGGTAGCGGCGGCATTACGGAGGTCAAATGAAAGTTGGTCGAGGTCGATGCGGGCCAGCAGGTCGTGCACTGCTTCAGCACCCATCTTCGCGATGAATTTGTTCGGGTCCTCATCAGGGAGATACTGGTTGTCCTTCGGAAGGGTTTCCAGGATTTCCAGGTATTCTTCTTCTGTGAGAAGATCGCCATAGTTCTGCCCTTTATCAGCGCGGATACCGGACTGGATCACCACGAAACGTTCGTAGTACACGATGCTTTCCAGTTTCTTGGAACTCATCCCCAGCAGGTAACCGATCTTATTGGGAAGGCTTTTGAAATACCAGATGTGTACAATAGGCACCACCAGCTTGATGTGCCCCATTCTTTCACGGCGCACTTTCTTTTCGGTAACCTCTACCCCGCAACGGTCGCACACAATTCCTTTGTAACGAATCCTCTTGTACTTTCCGCAGGCGCACTCATAATCTTTTACCGGACCAAAAATACGCTCGCAGAACAAACCATCTCTTTCAGGTTTGTACGTACGGTAGTTGATGGTTTCCGGCTTCAGCACTTCCCCATAGGAGCGCTCCAGAATGGAGTCGGGAGAGGCCAATCCAATGGTGATCTGAGAGAAATTGAACCTGGGACGGTTTTCTTTTTTAATAGCCATAGATCTATAGCAGGTTGTTTAAATTTTTCGAGATTCAGGGAAAAATAGCCAATGATCCCAAAATAAATAGTGGGCAAAGGTAGGAAATTATTACGGAAAAAAAATAATTGATCGCTAATACAGGAACCCGAACAACCAAAGTGGTATTTTATTGCCGGTTCCGCTTTCGATATCGTCCAAAGCCAGGAAAGCATCCGGCTCGTTGTTAACCTGTGCGGCATCTTTGGTTCTCCCTCCCACTTCGATGATCCATTTTTCTTCCACCAGGAAATCTCCCTTAACCGGAAGTGAAACAAGATAACCTGCATTGCGGAGTTGATTCAAAAAGAATGTTTCTCTCAAGCTGCCTTTGTCCACATTCGATGGTGCGAGGGCATATTGAAGATTGGGGTTTTCCAGGTAGATTTTATCAGGCTTCTGGAGGATGCTGATGCTTTTTCCTGCCGCGGAAAGACTGTTCATCAACCTTGCTCTTTCAAGGTAATGAAGGTATTGTAGCAGACTGGTTCTGCTGATTCCCGTCTTTTCGCTCAGTTTACTGATATTGGGTTTGAAAGGTACATTCGAAGCCAAGATCGCCAGCAACTGAATAATTTTTCTGGCACTTCGGGCATCTACCTGTTCGATAAAACTCAGTTCCGTCTCTATGATAAAGCGGACGATCTGCTGTAATCTGATCAGATAAGTATTGGTGTTTTCATTAAAAAAAGGATAATATCCCTGTTTAAGGTAGGCTTCAAAAAACTGTAATGGCCTGATATTCTGAGAAATAGATAAAGCTATTGCCTTATGATCGGTCATCAGTTTATCCAGCGATATGGGTTCAAACTCTGCAACATTCTGGAAATAAAGATATTCCCGGAAAGAAAGGCCACCCAGTTCGTAAAAGATGGCCCTTCTGCTAAGATCGGCCTCCTCCTGGTAGATATCGATCAGTGAGGAGCCGGTAAAAACGATACTGATGTCTTTGAATGTATCATAAATATTCTTTATTTCTCTTGCCCAGGTAGGATACTTATGAACTTCATCCAGAAACAAATATCTCCCTCCCTTCTGCCTAAAAGAAACAACAAAATCATATAACTGATTGTTACTGAAGTAAATATCATCAAGCGTGATATAAACCCCCTCTTTGCTAAAGCTATCTTGTAGTTTTGCACGCTGCAAAAGAAGGGTGGTTTTCCCGGTTCCCCGTGCTCCTAATACACCAATTAACCTGTCGTTCCAGTCTATTTTACCGTACAACTTCCTTAGGAAAGACGTGGGAGTATTGTTTATTACATAGTCCGACTTAATAAATAAATTTTCCATTTGTTCAGTTAACTAGACAAATGTACCTATTTTTTGTTAATCGTAAAATACAAAATCAACAAAATTTTGTCTATCGCAAAAGACAATCTACTCCTTCTTCCCATTCTTCCGCCCCCGGATATACCGCCGCCGGATCACTTCCTGTACCGGCACACCCTCAATTTTACTCTCCAGCCATCCTATAATGTCCAGGTACATATATGACCTGCTTTCCAATGGTTTACCTTGGTGTTTCTCCAATTTTCCTTTCAGTACTTTGAAGGCGGCTTTCAACTTAATTGGAGTCATGTAGAATGATTTCCGGAGGAATCCGAATATCTCTTCTTCTACCACACTGAGGTTCTGCATTTTGGCCATGAACCGGAAAACAGATTTGATCAGGTATTCCAGCAGATCATAGTTCCCCAGTTCGTAGTGCGCGATAAGGTGAAGCAGGCGGGAATAACACTGCAGATCGGTACGGAGATCCACTTTCCAGTGGATGATGCGATTCAGGTATTCGATGGCTTTTTCATTGTTGCCACTGCCGAAATACAAACAGGCTATCTTGTAATAAAATATGAGGATACGATGTCTATCTAATTGTAATTCAAACTCTTTTAACTTTTCTTCAATTTCCGGAACCAGTTCGAGTCCTGTGGAAAAGGTACCTTCCATAAAATGTTTATTGATCCTCGCAGTTTGCAGATATACAAAGGTTTGTATACGGCTATTATCATTACAATTGCCACAATCTGAATCGGCGAAGGCTTCGAACTGTTTAAGCGCTTCGTTGAACTTATCTCCGTTGCCCAACATAAAATGTGCCCCGAGTAAATTGTGTAATCCCTTAATGTATTGCCCTGTTTCAATCTGGATCATGAAGGGGTGCTGGGAGAAAAGATCCACCCATTTCTGTGTGTAACGGTAGTACTGGAGCAGGTCCTGCAGGATGAAAGCGTACCAGCAATAGCATTGCCAGAGGTATAACTTTTCGTAAAAACCCAGTTGAGCGGCTTCTACCGGTGGCAGTTTGGTTTCATAAAAAAGTTTAAGTGCTGATACATCCTTCTCATCACGCGCGTGTCCCATTTTGATGTACCAACTGTACAACTGGAGGGCCAGGTTCGACAATTTATTGATTAAGGCAAGGTGCGCGGTCACCTGTTCGGTTTCCCGGGAAAGTTGTTCTGCCCTGTCCTCCATGCTTCGGGTGATGTGCAGTCCTTCGATCTTTTTTTCGAAGATAATGGCCTGGAGCGCGAAGGTGTACTGAAACCTGGAAAGCGCGTTTTCCTTGATCTTATCGAGGAGTTTCAGGCTCTGATGGTAAAGCCCTTTATTATAAAGTATACGGGCAAAATCCATCTGCTCGTGCAACTGGATGTCGATATTTTCTTCATCGCGCATCAGCCTCAGGCTCGCCAGTATCTGCCGGTACAACTGGGCTTTCATGTTGGAAAGCTGTTGCTTTTTAATGTCCGGGCTCTTTTTCAGCAGCAGGCTTTCATCGTATTCCTCCATTTTATCGAGGGCATCAAAAAGTTGTACCGATTTCAGGTCGCCCTGAACAGTATTGCGGCCCATGTAGAGCTTAAAATTGCGCTTTTCGGACTTCTCCAGCGACTTTATGAGTTGGTATACAGTGTCTGCGGAACGGTTGGGCATCGTAATTTTTAAAGGTAAGAATCCTTAACCAGCTTGCGTTTCAGCGATTTTTCGCTCCATTGTGGAGTGTAAAAAAGCGCATGTTTTGGTTTGATTACGAAAATAAGGAAAGATATTTTCGTTACGCAGACTGTTTACAAATTCATACGGCAGGCAATACAAAAAAATAAGCAGTCTGCACTTTTTTTACTTTTAACGCTAACTATGAACGGTACTAAGATCCACATTTTCGACACCACCCTGCGCGATGGCGAGCAGGTTCCGGGCTGTAAACTGAATACGAAGGAGAAAGTTCAACTGGCGGAAAAACTGGAAGCGTTGGGTGTGGATGTGATCGAAGCGGGATTTCCAATTTCCAGTCCGGGCGATTTTCAATCGGTACAGGAGATAGCCCGTATCGTAAAGAACGCCACTGTTTGCGGGTTAAGCCGCGCTGTGCAGAAAGATATTGAAGCTGCCGCCGAAGCGCTAAAGCCAGCCAAAAGGCCCCGCATTCATACCGGGATCGGCACTTCCGATTCCCACATTAAATCTAAATTCAATTCCACCCGTGAGGATATCCTCCAAAGGGCGATCCAGTGTGTGAAATGGGCACGCAACTTTGTGGGTGATGTGGAATTTTACGCGGAAGACGCGGGCAGAACAGACAATGAATACCTCGCACGTGTGGTGGAAGCGGTGATTGCTGCCGGCGCTACCGTGGTGAATATTCCTGATACCACCGGCTACTGTTTGCCACACCAGTATGGCGAGAAGATCGCTTACCTGATGAACAACGTGCCGAATATCGACAAGGCTATTCTCTCCTGCCATTGCCATAACGACCTGGGCCTGGCCACCGCCAACTCCATCGCAGGAGCCATGGCAGGCGCCCGCCAGATCGAATGTACCATCAACGGCATCGGTGAGAGAGCTGGAAACACCTCGCTGGAAGAAGTAGTAATGGTGATCCAGCAACACAAACACCTGGGACTGTACACCGGGATCGATGCCACACAGCTCAACCCGATGAGCCGGTTGGTTTCCGATACCATGCGGATGCCCGTGCAACCCAACAAAGCCATCGTAGGCGCGAACGCGTTCTCGCACTCCTCCGGTATTCACCAGGATGGATTCCTGAAAGATACCAGCACCTACGAAATCATCGCCCCCGAAGAAGTGGGCGCTGAAAGCTCCAAAATCGTGCTCACCGCACGCAGCGGACGTTCCGCACTCGCCTACCGTTTCCTGAAACTCGGCTTCGAGTTCAACAGGAACGATGTGGATGTGCTGTACGACAGGTTCCTGCAGGTGGCCGACAGTAAAAAAGAAGTAGAGGACGCCGACCTGGCCACCCTCGCCAAATCATACAAAGCCGAAACAGTACACGCATAGTACCTGCCGCTCTGTTGCACAACATAACGGCAAGTTTTCACATGTGTTTTAGTTTAGGTACGGCGTGATGCTTCTGCATCACGCCCTCTTTAAAAAAGTTCAAAGATTCAATGGGAAAAACATTATTCGATAAGATCTGGGACAAGCACGTCGTTAAATCCATTCCGGAAGGCCCTTCTGTATTGTATATCGACAAACATTTTATTCACGAGGTAACCAGTCCGCAGGCATTCAAAGGCATTGAGAACCGCGGCCTGAAAGTTTTCCGCCCGCAGCAGATCGTTGCCACTGCCGATCACAACGTTCCCACACTCAACCAGCACCTTCCCATCAAGGAGGAACTTTCGCGTATCCAGGTGGACCAACTCATTAAAAACTGCGCCAACCATGGCGTGGAACTTTATGGTCTGGGACATCCCTTCCAGGGCATCGTCCACGTGATCGGACCGGAACTGGGCATCACCCAACCCGGTATGACCATCGTTTGCGGCGACAGCCATACCAGTACCCACGGCGCTTTCGGCTCCATCGCCTTCGGCATCGGTACCAGTGAAGTGGAAATGGTATTCGCCTCACAATGCCTGATGCAAAGTCGCCCCAAACTGATGCGCATCAACGTGGAAGGTGAACTGAAGAACGGCGTACTCTCCAAAGACATCATACTATATATTATATCCCTCATCTCCGCTTCTGGCGCTACTGGCTACTTCGTGGAATACGCCGGCTCCGCCATCCGGAACCTGAGCATGGAAGCCCGCATGACCATCTGCAACATGAGCATCGAAATGGGTGCCCGTGGTGGTTTGATCGCGCCGGACGAAACAACTTTCCAATACATGGAAGGCCGCCTGTTCGCGCCTAAAGGAGATGAATGGACGAAGAAACTGCCAGAATGGAAAACACTGTATTCCGATGCAGATGCCGTTTTCGATAAAGAAATCAACATCAAGGCCGAAGATATTGAGCCGATGATTACCTATGGCACAAACCCGGGAATGGGTGTGGGCGTTACAGGTAATATTCCTTCTACCGATACAATGGAAGAAACAGAAAAACCTTCCTTCCTGAAATCACTCGCCTACATGGGCTTCGAACCCGGTATGGCAGTGAAAGGACAAAAGGTGGATTACGTATTCATCGGAAGTTGCACGAACTCCCGCATCGAAGACCTTCGCCTAGTCGCAGATTTTGTGAAAGGAAAGAAGAAGGCCGATGGCGTGGAAGTATGGATCGTTCCCGGCAGCAAGCAGGTGGAACAGCAAGCCAAGGCCGAAGGCATCGACCAGGTCCTTGAATCCGCCGGGTTCATGCTGCGTCAGCCCGGATGCTCTGCCTGTCTGGGTATGAACGAAGATAAAATCCCCGCAGGCAAATACTGCATCTCTACTTCCAACAGGAACTTTGAGGGAAGGCAGGGCGCAGGCGCACGCACTTTACTGGCGAGTCCGCTCACCGCAGCAGCCGCAGCCATTACAGGCGTGGTAACAGATGTAAGAGAACTGATTGAACAATAAACGAACGGAACAGAACAAAACATGCAAGCATTCACTACAGTAACGTCGCGGTTCGTTCCGCTGAATATCGAGAACATCGATACAGACCAGATCATACCCGCGCGTTTTCTCAAGGCCACCACACGGGAAGGATTCGGAAAGAATCTTTTCCGCGACTGGCGTTATGAGAACGATGATGAACACCAACCTAAAAAAGATTTCCCGCTGAACAATCCGGCTTTCTCCGGGAACATCCTGGTAGCCGCCAAAAACTTCGGTTGCGGATCCAGCCGCGAACACGCCGCATGGTCCATACTCGATTATGGGTTCCGCGTGGTGGTGAGCAGCTTCTTTGCCGACATCTTCAAGAACAACGCGTTAAACAACGGCGTACTGCCCGTTCAGGTGAGCGAGGCATTCCTCCAGGAAATTTTCGCCCAGCCTGCCGACGCCACACTTACCGTGGACCTTTCCGCACAAACCATCACCATTGATGCAACGGGCGCCTCGGAAAATTTCGATATCAACAATTACAAGAAAACCTGCCTGCTGAACGGGTACGATGATATCGACTACC
>CAMLPA010000007.1 GCA_946481605.1 uncultured Flavihumibacter sp.
AGCCCCCATGTAGAAACATGGGGACTTCTTGGTTAAGGCTCTGATTAGTAGCTATATAAATTCCGAGCGAAGCGAAGGAATCTCCCCGAAACGAGAAATCTCTTCTTGTGATGCGCTTTACGAAGGAATCTCCCAGAGACTAGAAATCCCATCTCGTGATGCAACCCCAGCGAAGGAACCGCCCCAAAGCAAGGCAGTCTCAGCGAATCGAATTCACCAAAGGAGTCTAACCTCAGCGAATCACTCTCTCAAACCAACTCCTCCCTAACTTAGAAGCATCTCACAACTCCGCCGATCTTCAACCCGGAACTGTTGTCATTTTTACCCAACAAAGATAATCTTAACGTTCATATTACAATGCCCGTTCATATACCACTTTGGTGGTATTTTAGGCCAGAATCTTCCTGTATTCGCCTTCCACGAACTGCATAAGTGAAGCGATATACTCCGGAGAAAGGTCAAAACGAATACCCGCGGCCTCATACAACTCTCCTAATGTACGGGTGCCTCCTAAACTAAGCGCCGATATATAGTTATCTAGTGCGGCCTCGGGTTTTTCATGGAACTGCTTCCACATGCCGATTGCACCCAGTTGTGCGATACCATATTCAATATAATAGAAAGGCACTTCGTAGAGGTGCAGTTGCCTTTGCCAACTGTACTTCCGGTATTCTTCCAGGCCGGAAACATCTATTACACCCGTTGAAAACTCATTCAGAATGGAGAGCCATGCTTCGGAACGTTCTTCATCTGTGTGCTGCGGATGTTCATATACCCAATGCTGGAACTTATCGATGGTGGCGATCCAGGGGAAAACCGTGATCACCCTTTCGAGTTGCTTTTCACGTGCGCGTTTGAGATCGGCAGGATTTTCAAAAAAGTCTTCCCAGTTCTTCATGCTGAATAATTCCATGCTCATGCTCGCGAGTTCAGCCACCTCCATAGGGTATTCTTTAAATGCGGATAATTTCAGTTCGTGTGCCAGGAAAGAATGGATGGCGTGGCCACCTTCGTGTACCATCGTAGTAACATCGTGCATCTGCCCAGCGGCATTCATGAAAATAAAAGGAGCACCGGATTCGGCGAGCGGACAATTGTATCCCCCGGGCGCTTTCCCTTTGCGGCTTTCCAGGTCGAGATGCCCCATCTCCTTCATTTTGTTCAGGCAATCACCAAAGAATGGCCGCAGTTTGGAGAAGCAGGAAATGGATTTGTTCACCAGTTCTTCGCCGGTTTCAAAAGGATGAAGCGGCAAAGTTCCTGCGGGTTCCGCTTCCGAATCCCAGGGACGGAGCGGGTCGAGCTGCAACTTCTCTTTTTTGCGCTTATAGATTTCAGTTACCAGCGGCATCACATATTTTTTCACTGCTTCGTGGAACTGGAAACAATCTTCTTTGGTATAGTCGAAGCGACCCAGTTCCTGGAACTTATAATCGCGGTAATTGGGGAAGCCGGCGTTCAGGGCCACCTGGTGGCGTTTTTCAATCAGCTTGGAATACAATTCGTTTAAGGCATCCTTATCCTGGAGACGGCGTTCATTGATCTTGCGGTACACTTCTTCCCGCAGGTTGCGGTCTTCATTTTCCAGGAACTTCGCTGCCTGCTGAAGGGTGAACTCCTTGCCATTCACTTCCACGGTCATTTTACCGGCAATCTGTCCATATTGCTGTTGCATTACACTCAGTTCGCTTTGCAGGGGAATATTTTCTTCCCTGAAAAGCTCTATCGATTTCCTTACGCTGCGGAGGTAAACGAAATATTCTTTTCCTTCCAGTTCAGCCGCGAAAGGCGATTCCACCAGTTTCCGGTTCAGCTTATCGGCATAAGGCTGAATACGGGGTTGAATTTCAGTGCAATAAAAAGTGAACGCATCTTCGAATGCCTTATTCTCGGTGTCACGCGTCATGCGGATTTGCCGCCAGCAAACATCTTCGCTGAGCACGGCCTCCAGTTCACTGAGATCGGCGAGCCATTTCTCAAGCGCTTCCTTACTATCTATCGGACGTTCCAGCAATTCCTTGAACCAGGGTTCCAGCGCTTCCCAGTTGGTAATGGCAAAATCTTCGGGTAAATACTGTCTTTTAAGCTTTTGTATAGCTGCGGTATAGGTCTTCATAACTTCAATTTAAAGAAAAAACCGGCTGGAAAAATCCCAAGGCCGGTTTTGAAAAAATTTATGTTTTCCTTTTTACTCTTCTGTTTTCTTTTTGCGGGGCGCTTTCTTTTTGGGCGCTTCCGCTTCGGCCTCAGCAGTGGCAGGTTCTTCCGCCTTTTTCTTTTTAGGCGCTTTTTTCTCTGCTTTCGGCGCTTCTGCTTCAGGAGCGGCTACTGCTTCGGCTTCTTCTTCCGGCGCATTGGCATCTTCGGCAGCCTGGCTCAGTTTGAAGGCCACTTCATTGTTCTTGAGCACTTCAAACCATTTCACCATCTTCTTCATATCGCTGGTGTACACCCTTTCCTGGTCCAGTTCGGGGAACACTTCCTGGAAATAAGCTTTCAGCGCCTTGGTATCCTTCACATCGGGCAACGCCTTTGTGTTTTTTTCCATGGCCTGGAATACTTCCACCAGGTTTACGTTATCACTAACGGTATATACTTCAATACTTTCAAGGTGCGAGAAATTGTGTACGCGGGAGGCCACGAAACGTGTGGTCTTGTCATCGAGAGACCGAACGATGGCACCATCGTTTTTGCTGCTCACCAGCTCAAATAATCCACTCAATCCTGTAACGGCGATAATTTTTCCGTATTCCATACTGATATTTTTTTCAAGGAGTGCAAATATACGGGTTTAGGTACGAGATAAGTTCCCGGCAGGAAGATTTTGGCGGAACAGCCTTGCCAAGGCGGGCGATAAGTGAGTAGCTAAAGGTGAAAATAATCTGAAAATTTCCAAATGAAATTTGCGATATTGTCGTCTATATCAGGCAAATCAGCATAAGGATATAGCGGGCTCCCCTGGTTGGCCGCTGCGCAAAAAACGATATTTTGAACGAAAGGATACTTATTGAAGAGCTCAGGCAGGGAAACCAGGCGGCATTCAAACAGTTGGTGGAAGCCTGGCAGAACATGGTGTACAACACCGCGCTGGGCATTCTGCAGCATCCTGAAGACGCAGAAGACGTGGCGCAGGAGGTTTTTGTTCAGGCTTACCAGTCGATCCACGGTTTTAAGGGCGATGCCAAACTATCGACCTGGCTGTACAGGATCACCTTATCCAAAGCAATGGACCATATCCGGCGGAAGAAAAGGAAAAAAAGATTCGCTTTTGTCCGCAGCCTGTTCGGCGAACAGGGAGAACTGGTAGAAGATCCCCCGGAATTTCACCATCCCGGTGTATCGCTCGACCAGAAAGAAATGGCCGCAGTTCTTTTTAAAGCAATAGAAAAACTCCCTGAAAGCCAGCGCGTTGCCTTCAGTTTGCACAAAGTGGAAGGACTAAGCTACCAGGAAGTAAGTGAAGTAATGGAGAATACGGTGCCGGCAGTGGAATCGCTGATGCACCGGGCCAAAATGAACCTCCGGAAATGGCTGGGCGATTATTATAAAAACCTGGACAGCGAAGGTTAATTGAAGAAAGAACGTCTAAATTTATCATGATGAACCTTGAAAATGACATCACCAAAAAAGTTGACGCCACGCTCGAAAGCCTGAACGGCCTTCAGAGAGCGGAAGCGCCAGCCTTTTTATTTACGAGGGTGCAGGCCGCGCTGCGCGCGGAAGACGCCTTCTCTCCCTGGGAACGTATCCTCCAGTTTATCGGCAAACCATCGGTCGCCTTTGGCGCCCTCCTGCTGATACTGGCACTCAACGGATCCATCCTTGCCTGGAAAGAATCCCTGATGGGAAACAATTCCACCACCCAGACCCGTGAAGAATTCGCCGATGAATACAACCTCGCGGTGAATACTTTTTATGATTACGAAAACAAGTAAGGAATGATCAGTGCTAAAAGGTACAAGTGGCTCGTGTTTATCATCAGCGTATTATTAGTGGCCAACGTGGTGTTGCTGTATATGCTGGTAAGTGAAGAAAAGAAACCGGGGGAGCCTAAAAAAACGGAAAAGCCGCAGCAAAAACACCCCTACGGCAGAACCGGTGAAATGCTGGAAAAAGAAGTAGGTTTCTCCAAAGAACAACTGGAGCGCTATACAAAACTCAGGGAAGCACACTGGAATACCATGGGCCCTCTTTTTGAAAAAATGCGCAACTCCAAAGATTCTTTCTATCAACTGTTACGGGTACCCGAACTGAGCGATTCGGCCCTGAAAAACGCCGCAACTGCAATCGGGAATGCCCAACTGGCCATAGACCTTCAGACCTTCAAACATTTCAATGAAGTAAAAGCATTGTGCCTGCCTGAACAGCGCGAAAAATTCGATGCGTTCATTGAAGATGTGATCAAAAAAATGACCATGACCAGGGGCCGTGTAAACAACAACAAGGCTTCGGAAGATTCTTTAAAAAATTTACCCCAAAAAATGAAATAACTACGAAGGTTTTTCCAGGTCCCGGCTTCTAATATTCAGTACTACTTAATTACTATAATTCTTAAATCAACTACTGAAATGAAAGCCAGAATCTTGTTCCTCGTAGGTTTTTTCTTCGCCACAACTTTCGCATTGCACGCACAGCCTCCAGGAGGCGGTCGCGGTATGATGCGCACACCTGAAGAAAGAGTAAAGACCCTTTTTGAAAAAGCAGGTCCTGAACTGAAACTTGAAAAAGAGACACAAGCCAAAGTAGAAGCGGCTTACCTCGACTTCTACAAAGGCCAGCAGAAAATATTTGAAGCCGCAAGAAATGGCGGTGAAAGGCCCGACCGCTCCGTGTTTGAAAAAATGACTACCGAGCGCGATGAGAAAGTAAAAAAACTCATCACTGAAGAGCAATTCAAAAAATTGAAAGAAATCGAAGAAGCGCAGCGTCCACAACGCGGCGGTGGTGGTAACGGCGGCGGCAACCGCAGCCAGCAGTAAATAATTTTGGTTTTGGTGCTTAGCGAAAGCCCCGCATTTGCGGGGCTTAGCTTTTAGTTACATATCGTCATCGTCGTCCTCTAACATGATCTCCGTATCTGCACCTTTGTCGTACATCTTAATACACACATCCCATTCGGGGAAGACGAATTCCATCGTGACCACGATCTTCAGTTTCTCCACCACATCGTCTGAAGGCATCAGCGCATATAATGTTTCACTGAACCCTTTTTCTTCCGAAGGGAGATTGTAAGTGCCATCCATAATATACGGGCGGTGCTTTCCCATATTGATGATGCCTCTTTTCAATTCATTGCAAATGGCTTTGTACTTTGCGGACGCAGCCTTGAAGTCTTCTGAGCGAAACATCAGCGCTTCAAAACTTACCACATTACCATTCGGGGTATTAAACTTCGAGAAATGCGCGCTGATAGCGCCTGTTGGCGGTGTGGTACATTCGAACTCCGTGAACTCAGGATTGGATACTGTTTCAGCGCCCATCACATTACGGAATGCGTTAGGATAATCCTTAAGAATATGTTCCACTGATGATTTGAGTGTTGGACCGGCCACATGACTAACGGTACGCAACATACTTTGAGCTTTTGCTGTAAGGGTTCCTCCGAGGGCAAGGCCCAGCACGAGTAAAGTTGTTTTCATTGGAAGGGGATTTGGCACAAGTTATTACATTCACAAGTTCTTCACAATGCCCTGCTCCTTAATTTTAAAAAAAGAAGTTGTTGCACAATAACCAGCGCATCGCTACGTTTTAGCCTGTTACTGACCCCTCATCCATAAAACCAATATCAATGAAAAAGAACCAGGTGCAATATGCACACGACGAGGCGCGCATGTATCGCCGTTATTACCGTCCCAACACCAATCCCATTTATTTACTGAAATCGTTGCTTTGTGTTTTCCTTAGCGGAGAAGCGCCTTATGGCAGGCCATCTTATATTGAAAGAAAGAAGCAACTTCTGAAATAGTTATTGCGTCTGACCAATAACGCAGCACAAACCTCTGAAACCACATTGTGCTGAAAACCCCGCAGTGATGCGGGGTTTTTCTTTAGAGGTAATAGGTGTTTTCTTTTCACGCAATTGCTTACTGCTGCGTTCCGCGCAGTGCGCTGCGCACTGCTTCGTTCCTCGCAGGAGCAAGGACGCTAGGCGTTAGTTGGTTGGGGATTTTTATTGCACGCGACGACGCGGCGACGCAACGTTTGGAGTACTGAACTTAAGAGAGATGTTTCATTCTAAAGGGTAACTTATTAATCGAATAGAGGCTGCGCATTACCGAAAACTGATCCTTTACAGAGCTGAATAAAAACAGGGTATCAAAAATCTGATACCCTGTTTACATGTATATGCGCTGGTAAAAATCACGTTAACTTTTCGCAAACTTCTCTTCAAAAGAGCGGTTTTAGCGATCACGGGAAAACATACCTCAACTTGCAGCACCTGAACCACTCTTTGCGTCCTTGCTCCTTTGCGCTGCGCAGTGCGAAGTACAAAGCAGTCGCGTGAAAACTTCTCTACTGCTGCGTTCCGCGCTGCATCTGCCTTTCCATAAACCTCGGCATGCCGCGTGGTGCGCCACCAGGCCCACCGCGTTGTTGTTGCTGCCCGCCGCCAAATTTGTTCAGGCTGTACAGGAAACTCAGCGTGAAATAACGTTGCAGCACCATGGTGCGCGTATCGGTAATGGAGTTAAAATTCACATTTCTGCTGATGCTTTGGTTCTGGTTCAGAATGTCGTTCACGGAAAGTTTCAGTTCCCCCTGCTTTTTCTTGAAGAGCAGCTTGGATACACTGGCGTTCCAAAGCGGAATGTTCTGGTTGAATCCCGCAGCCCTTCCGCTGTTGATGATAAAATCAAAATCTGTGCTGATCAGGAAATTGGCGGGCAGGTATCCTGTGATGTCAGTTGAATAGGTTTGAGAAACATACTTCTGGTTGGTTTGCGCAGCGGAAATTTGCTGGCCGGTATAACGAACATCGTTGTACGAAACTGTTCCGTTCAGACTAACATCAATCACATCGGTGAAGTTCAGGTTGATGCCTGCGGTTTGACTAACGGTCCAGGTGTTGGTCTGACTTTCCAATTCGCCGGTGGTTTTCGGGTTCTCAAACACGTTCACGTCGCGTGAATACCGGACTGAGTTGTTGAAGTTCAGGTTGCTGCCCTGCATTTTTCCTTTTAACGGAATACCTAGGGTCAGGAAACTGGATGTGTTGAATACGCCATCTACGTTAACGGGGATGATGTATTGAATGGCATCCGGGTTAACAGGTGTGCTTGGCGTAACATTGGCGGGCAGGGAACTGAATATTTTGTTGCTGATCTTGTATAGGGTATTCGAATAGTTCAGTCTTGCCGAGAAGAACCGGAAAGTGGTTGCGTTGAAAGTATTATAGTTCAGGGAGATATCGTTCGTAAATTCCTGGTCGAGGAGCGGGTTACCGCTTCTCAGTTGTCCCTGGGAGATGCTGCTTTCATCCAGCACATCCTGCAGTTGAGAGATGGAAGGCTGGTTGGTACGTCCGCGGTAATTGATGCGGAGTGTTTTAGAGCGGGCGAAGTTATAGTTGAAATTGGCTGTGGGGAAGAAGTTCACGAACTTCTGACTTGTAGTAGTATCCTTTCCTGTGAGTGCGCGCAAACTTTTGCTGGACAGGTCGGACCATTGTACGCCGCCACCCAGTTGGTAATCGTATTTGGTTTGTTTCACGCGGAAGTTCAGTCCACCACGGTGGGTGATGTAACTGTTTTCGAAATAGTTGGTTTGTACTTTGTTCACCAGGTCGTATTCGCCGGTGCTGCTATTGAAATCATAAGCCTTTCTGTCGGAGGTGCTTTGGTTGTTGGTATAAGCGTAGTTCAGTTCCAGCAACTTGTTCAGGCCGATGGGTTCGGTATAGGAAGTGGTCCAGGTGTTATTGTTGGAGCGGGTTTTCTGCGCATTGTAAATATTCTGGATACCGTATTCCGCCACGGAACCGTCGGAACCATAATACGTAAGCGGGGAATAATAGGTGCCTTCGCCATCGCTGTTGTTGATGGCCGTTTGCCAGCCGAGGGTAAGCGTTCTGCCTATCTTGCCGAAGCGGTGCCTGAAGAGCAATTCGTTGTTGAAGTTTACGCCATCTCTTTCGTTCATACTTCTTGCGGAAGCTTCCTGGGAAAGAAATTTGTTACCGGGAATATCGGAATAGGTATAGCTGGTATCGAAGGAGTTGGTCTCTGAATGTTGCAGCGTGAGCCTGGGCGTGATCAGTAAGGAGTTCATCGAATCAATAAAGTATTCCATCCTTAAGTTAAACCGGTGGTTCTGGTTCAGGTTTATCCTGTTGGAGTTAAAGGTACGGTTGGAAGTAGAATCGGGCCGCTGTGTAATGAGTATCTGCTCTATTCCTTCGCTTGCAGCGTTGGTTTTGCTGTCGGAAAAGAAGTAGCTGCCGTTCACATCCAGTTTGGGACTCCATTTATCACGGTAGTTCAGGCCTATGTTTGTAGCACGGGTAATACCATTGGAGTTGTTTCCGCCGCCGAAGCCACCACCACCCATGCCCATCATGCGCATGCCGCCTCCGCCCATACCACCACCACCGCGGCCGCCGCCGAAGTTTCCGCCGCCGCCACCAAATCCTCCACCACCCATACCGCCGCCACCGCTGCCAAAACCGCCCATATTGCTCACGATATCGCTGAAGGAGAAAGTTTGCTTGTTGATGTTATTCGATCCGGCTACGAGTGATATCTGCTGATCGCCGTTGAATTTGTTCAGGCTCAGACTTGTTTCATACCTGTCGTCCGTTCCATAACCCGCCAGCGCCCGTCCGAAATATCCTTTCCGGCGGTTGTCTTTCAAACGGATGTTGATGGTTTTCTGGCGGTTACCATCATCAATTCTGGTGAACTTGGCCTGGTCACTCATATCATCAAAAACCTGTATCGACTCAATCATTTCAGCCGTAAGGTTTTTAGTGGCCAGTTTCGGATCGTTGCCGAAGAATTCCTTGCCATCCACGAGGATACGGTTCACCGATTCACCCTGGGATTGCACGTTCCCTTCTTTGTCTACCTGAACGCCGGGAAGTTTCTTCAACAAATCTTCCGCCGTGGCGTTAGGCTTGGTTTTGAACATATCCGCTTTATACTGAATGGTATCGCCTTTTACCCGGATCGGCACATTGTCGGTCACCACCACTTCGTCCAGCATATCGGCGCTTCTTTCCAGGATCACGGAACCGAGGTCTATCAAAGCTTTATCGGAAGCCAGAGTCACTTTCTTCACAAAGTCCTTGTATCCGGAGTAGGAGATCGTAACATCGTATTCACCCCAGGCGAGGCCTTTCACTTCGAAACCGCCCTTGTTGTCGGAAACGGCGAAAGCAGGAATGGCGTTGGAGTCTTTGGCATTTTGAACGTTAATTGTAGCGCCTATGAGGGGCTGTTTGGAGGAAGTGTCCGAAATAACGCCTTTCAGCGAGCCGGTACTTTGCGCCACCGCAAACTGTGCGCCGAGCAGGAGCAATGTAGATAAAACGAAGGTGTGTAGTGCTTTTAGCATGTTGATTTTGTTACAAATGAATGTAGGATAAGACCAGGGTTTACTGATTTGATTTTCGACTAATGGGTGTTTTCCGGATAGCAACGGCGCTTTCCGGAAGTTTTAGACGATGGTTGTCGTAGATACTTGCGGGGGGATTTTTGGGGGGTGGAATTGTTTTTTCACGCGATTGCTTCGTACACTCGCAACGCACTGCTTCGTTCCTCGCAGGGGCAAGGACGCAAGGGGCGGTTAAGGTGCTGCGGGTTGAGGGAGAATGTTTCTCGCAACGACGCGCTGCTTCGTGCCTCGCAGACGCAACGGGTTGCTGAGGATGCTGCCCTCTTGAGAAATTGGTTGTTATTGATTAACAGCCTAAAAAAGAGAGCGGCTGTTTCGAAAATTGAATGAAGCCTTTGAGGATAGCATAAACGAAAAATTATCTCCATCGGTGCCGAATAAAAATAGGGCGTATCGTATTTTGATACACCCTATCTATTTATTTTAAAGAGGAAGTCGTTGCGCGGCAGTGAAATCAACACATTATTACAGCGTGTACTTCTGCTTTAATACGTTAATCTCTTTTTGGCCAACGCCCATTTCCTGTTGCATGAATTTTTCTACCGATCCATATTCAGCATTGATGGCGCTGAAGAAATTACGGATATGTTCGGGGCGCAGGTCCATTTCGGCCCTGATCTCTGCTTCGCTCATGCCGAAAGCCTGTTGCATGGGTTTGTACCATTTGCCCATCATCGGTTGCAGGTAGATGTTAGAAGCGACGAAATCTTCTTCAATGGTTTTTTGCGGAACCCCCAGCACATAAAGGAACAGGGCGGAAGCCATCCCGGTACGGTCTCTGCCGCCACTGCAGTGGTAGAGGATGGAAGAGGTATCGGGAAGGGAGAGCAGTTTCTGGAAAAGCGGGCGGTACCTTTCTCCGTAATATTGTACGCTGCGCTGGCCGTACATTTCCATCAGGAATCCTTTTTGTCTGATCATTTGCGCCATTTGTTTCGGATCGGGCAAGCTGTCGCTGCCGGCCGGACTTAACGTGTAATCTGTATTGGGCAGCAGCCTGTCTTCTGCGGCGGCGGATTCTTTCTTACCCCGAAAGTCGATCACGGTATAAATATGGTGACCAGCCATCACCTGCATATCGTTGTCGGTCAGTTTACTGATGTCCGCGCTGCGAAAAACCTTACCCGTGATAACACGTTTGCCATCGGCGGTTTTATACCCACCGGCATCCCGGAAATTAACGGTTCCCTGCATACGGATCACACGGGTGGCGCTGTCTGTTAATTGTGCGGCGGCAATCAGGGGAATACTCATAGCGATAGAAAAGATGATTTTTTTCATGCAGAATTGTGTTAGAATTCCTCCCCCGGCGTATGCATCCATGAAGTGGGCATACCGGGAGAGGAAGATGAATAATTTAGATGAAAGAGGGAAAAACTTACTACTTGATGATGTCCCAGCGGATACCGGCCTGTCCGCGAGCGCCATACCATTCGGTCATGGTTACCCTGCGTTTATCGCCCATATAGGTGCGGAGTGGTTCATCGGTCAGGTTATTGAGTTCCACGAAGGCTTTGATGCGGGGCGTGATGCCAACGGTGGCGGAAGCGTCGATCGTGAAGTTCTTGTCGGTCCAGATGTAGAAATCGGGGCCAAGTTGCTGGTTGATGGTTTCCACTGATTTGCCGCGGTAATTACCGGCCAGCCTTACCATTACACCATTTCTCTCATAAAAGAGGATCGCGTTGAACAGGTTCTTCGATTGGTTGGGCAGACTGGTTTCATCCATCACTTTATTTGTGCCGATGGTGCGTGGAACCTTTACTTTACTGTTGATGAAAGTATAGTTGAACTCTACGCCGAATCCGCTCCAGAAGCCTTTAAGGAAGTTGAAACGTTTGTTGATGCCCGCTTCAAATCCATACAGGGAAGCGTTCTCCAGGTTGGCGGCGGAAGTAAGGACATAATTGTTACCGCCTTCGTTGTAGAATGTTTTATCGCTGAAGATCACGTTTTTGATATCCTTATAGAACACGCCTCCGGAAAGCAGTCCGATGTTGGAGAAATAGTATTCTCCCATCAGGTCGTAATTGTGGGCGAAAGTGGGCTTCAGGTCAGGATTTCCTTTGGTGATGGTGATCGGATTTTTGGTATTGTCTACCGATTCACCCGGGGTGAGGTCGTTGAAATTCGCGCGCACGAATGTTTTGGTATAAGCCGCGCGGATATTGGCCTGCGGGTTCAGGTTGTATTTCAGGTGGGCCATCGGCAACAACGCGTTGTAGTTGCTTTTAACGGTAACCGGTGTGATCACCACTTGTGATCCCGCGTTGGTGGAAGCTTTGGAACCATCCAACTCCAGCGCGGTGTATTCGTTCCTGAAACCAGCCACGATCTTGAGTTTTTCCGTGGCATCTATTTCCGCCATGGCGTAGCCCGCGAAAACATCTTCGGTACCCGAATAGTAGTTGGTAGCGTTGGTTTTTGAGGTATAGTTTCCGAATCCATTTTCTTTTTGAAAAGAAGTATCAAAGAAGTTGAACAGTTGCTGTTTGGAGATCGGGTCAACCATGTAACGGTCGTTGTTCCCGTTCATGCCTTTGAAGTAACCGTTGCCTTTAGGAAAGTCCGCCCTTTCAAGTTGAGACAGCGAAAGCAGTGCGGGAGCATTGGGAATACCGAGCGCTGCGCCAGGGAGAAAAACAAGGTTAGAACCGAACGTGCTTTCACGGTATTTGTGCCGGTATTTTCCCCCGAACTTCATATTCACCTTTGCAGACGCGTTAACTTTGAAATTAAACTGCGCGGTCTTATCCTGCTCCTTCGTATCGAGCTGCGCGATCACCAGTTGTTGCAGGGTAAGTTTAGAGGCATCCATTGTTTCAGCGGGGTTCTTCAATCCTGCATCGAAAGACAGCGGATCGCCGCCTACGCCATCAGGGGAATCAAAACTCCAGTATCTTTTCCCGTCAGAAGAGAGGTTGTTGAATCCCCCGGTGATACGTTGGCGGAAAGTAGCGATGGGCAAGCCTTTCACACCACTGGTGGGCGGGGTTTCCAGGAAATACTGGGACAGGTAGTTGCTGGCCGACCAATCCATTTTTACCCGGGCCGAAAGTTGGTGTTCACCACCCAATTCAGCACCATTGAGCCTGGTCTGGTAATGCGAGTAGCGGTAGTTGTACTGGTAACGGCTGGCGGTATAGTCGATGTAGGATTCGTACACGGGACGGATATCGTTGAACTTGTCCATCAGTCCGCGGAAGAACAATTTGTTCGAAGCGTTGAACTTGTATTCGAGTCCGAGGTTGGCACCGTAGGTCTGGCGTTTGCCCATGTAGCGTTTGAACATCACGTTGTTGATGGACTTTTGCTGAACGGGGTCGGCCAGTCCTGTGTTGTAACTCACGTCGTAGCTGTCGGTTCCCCATTGACGGTCCCAGATGGCGCCTGCGATGATGACGCCGAGTTTGTCCTTGAAGAAACGGTCGCCGTATACAAGAGAGGCATTGTAGGTGCCGTTCTGTGAGAAGTTGTTGTAGCCCCCGGCGACACTCGCGTTGAGTTGCCTTTTCAACGGAGCGGTTCGCGTAATAAAGTTGACGGAACCGCCGATGGCATCACCTTCCCAATCGGGTGTGAGCGCTTTGGCGACCTGCACATACTGGATGATTTCGGAGGGAACGGCATCCAATACGGAGGAGCGGTTGCCGAGTACATTGGAACTGGGCAGGCGGCTGCCGTTGAACATGGTGGAGGTCCAGGCGAAAGGCGTGCCCCGCACAGTGGCGGCATCGGCCTCCCCGTGGTAGCGGGCCACGGCCACACCCTGCATACGTTGTACGGCTTCGGCGGCGTTACGATCGGGCAGCTTCCCGATCGCGTCGGCGGCGATCACATCCATGATCGCGAGGGAATTCTTTTTGATATTGTAAGCCTTCATCTGGGAGGGGGCCATCGTTCCTTTCACCACCACTTCCCCGAGGTTGCTGCCCGCGGGTTTCAGTTCCAGCACGCCGGCATCGTTCACCCCTTCTTTCACAGTTATTTCCTGCGAAAATGTTTCGTGGCCAATGTAGGAAACGACCAATGTAACTTTTCCGGTAACGGCACATTTTAAGGTAAAACTTCCGTCCAGGGAGGAGGAAGCGGTTTCTTTCCGGCCCTCCAGGGTAACGGTGGCGCCTGGTAGCTGACCATCTTTATTGGTCACGGTCCCTTTAATGACCTGGGCTTTCAAACCGGTGACCGCTCCTGTGGCGAGTACCAGTAAAAGCCAATTCCGCAGCAGTTGATTCTTCCACATACAAAAAATATTTGCCACAAAACTCAAGGAAGGAATTTGGCTGATCGTCCGAACGGGTAGTCCTGAACATTTTGGACGGATACGCACTTATATCTTTTGATTATCAACCACTTGCGGAGGTTATGGAAATATTACCATTCCTTACCCGTACGCGGCCATTCCTGTTTCGGCGGTGGCGCGACGCTCCTGTTTCAGGTATTCCGAAGGTGTTTGTCCAGTGTGTTTCTTGAAATACTGGTTGAAAGACGATTTGGAATTGAAGCCCGCCTCGAAAGCCAGCGACAATATATTGGGTGTGATGCCCTGCTTATGGCACCGGTTGAGCAAACGGATCACTTCTTTGACCCTGAACTCGTTCACAAACTGGTAGAACGTTTTTTCAAGGTGCTGGTTCAGTACTTCTGAAACCAGGTTCCGGGGCACCTGCAGGGCAGCGGCGAGTTTCTCCAAAGTAAGATCAGGATCGGTATACCGTTTCGACTTTTCCATCGACTGCAATAATTTATCCGCCACCTGCCGCCTCAGTTCCATATCTACCGGGGCCGACTTTCTGGCAATCTGTAGTTCTTTTTCTTCCGGCATCAGTAAGGTCTCCGGTACTTGTTCCGTTGGCTGAACGGGTTCTTCCGCCATCCATTTCACCTGTTCCTGCAACAACCGGAACTTCAGGATCGAAATACAGATCATGATAATGTTGGAATAGGCAATCACCCGGATGATGATGACGCGGGTTTCAAGCGAGAGCAATCCCGCATTATCGGCGATATGGTTCAGTACCCAGATGACGGGCACCACCAGGAACAATTTCGCCATCCGCCGGATGAGTTTCCGCTCCGATGCCCAGAACTGTGGTAATGTCCGGCTCTTTTTCAATACCAGTAAGGGATAAATAAAGAAGGACGCTATAATAAAATGATCGGTGGAGCGGTTGTACATGTCAATGTACCTGCTCATACTTTTCACCCCTTCATTTACGATGCCATAGGTGATGCCCAGGTAGGCGCCCGCGGCCAGTAACGTGGGCAGCAACAGGAACCATTGTTTTGCGGGAACGTACTTGTCGTTGTGCACTTTTTGCGCGTACATCCACAGCAACGGGCCGTAGGCCAGGTCGATAAATGTATTGAATCCGGCCTTCAGTTCCATGCTCCCGGAGAACCCGTATATCACGAATTTGATGGAAAGATGGGCGCACATACAGGCCAGCATCCATCCCAGCAGGCTGTCGGCGGGTCTTCTTTTATGGCCCGCGGCCAGCATCCCCAGGGCGATGAGCGCCTGGAAAGCTCCGATGATGAGTAAGTATTGCATGAGAGCAAGGTAGGAAGGGAATGTTACCTGTGGGTTAAGGTGTGCCGGCACCCTCCCCCAACTCATCCCCCCTTTTCCTCAATTCATGCAACCCATCCCGTAAAACACCCTCCAACCGCCCTTCCTTCCCTCAAAAAGATCGTATTTTGCCCGCGTTAAATTATGCCGCTCCCGCAATACACCCGGAAAGACATGCTCATCCTGGCTGCCACACTTCCCCCCGTGGTAGTGCTTTTTAATGTGCTGTTGTTCGGGAAAAATTTCTTCAGCAACACCACGCTTATCTTATGTTCAGGACTGCTGGTGGCCGCAGTGATGGCCCTGGCCTGGATCGGCTACGCGCTTATCGCCGTTACCGTGCGCAACCGCCTGCCGCAAGGGCGGCAGCTTTTGAAACGTATGCTGCTTACTATTTTCCTGATTTCACTGGTACAGGCTTTCGTGACCACGCTTATTTTTAAAGGATATGATTACTTCGGACTGTTCGGCTACTCTTTTGAAGAAACTCCCTATTACTGGATGCTGGCCATCGGTATTGTCCTGAATGTAATGGTGACGCTGGTACACGAAGGCGTGGACAGCTTCGAACGCTGGAAAAACACCCTCCAGGAAACGGAACAACTCAAACGAACTTACACACAGAGCCAGTTGTTGGGACTGAAAAGCCAGATCAACCCGCACTTTCTGTTCAACAGCCTGAATTCTCTCTCCAGCCTGATCAGTGAAGATGAAGAAAAAGCCGAAGCCTTCCTGAATGAACTCACCAAAGTGTACCGCTACATGCTGAGTTGCCATGAAGAACAGTTCGTGCCGCTGGAAACCGAAATTCAATTCCTCCATTCTTATTTCTATCTCCTGCAAACCAGGTACGGGAACAGTCTGGAACTGAACATAAAAGTGCCCGAAAACGACCGTAAAAAATTTGTAACTCCGCTGCTGTTACAAGCCGTATTCGAATATGGTTTTAACACCGGCATGTTGTCCAAAAAACACCCGATGTTGTTCGCGGTAAACACCGACGCCGACGGGAACCTGATTTTAAAAAATGAATGGTTGCCCAGGAAACATCCCGTGGAGGCGAGCAAAGAAGGTATTTTCAACATCGCCGATAAATATAAACTGCTTTGTAAAAAGGACGTGGAGGTGCAAAATGACAATGGTATTTTCACCATGAAACTGCCGTTGATAGAACATAAAATAGTAGCGCTATGAAACTGCCCGTTCCCAATAAAATTGAATGGGCCAGCTTCATTACGTTGATGCCGCTGATTTCTTTCCTCACCTGCTTTGTCTTGTTCGGGAACAATTGGTACCATAATGATGCGCTCTGGTTCAAAGGATTCGGTTTTATCCTACTGGTAGGACTCGGCATCTGGTACACGGATGTGGTGCTCACCAGGTATATTCACGATACGTTCATTTCTTACCGCGATACCATTAAGCGCATCGTAACGCTGGTGGTAAAGCAGTTTGTGGTGGTCACAATATGTGTATTCATCACTCTCTGGGGCGTGGAAAATTTCTCCACGGAACCCTTCGAGGTAACACCGCGTAAGTTCTGGCTCTCCCTTTTTATCGGAGTGGGCATTACATTGATTGCGATGATTATCTGGGAAGGTGATTTCATTTTTAAGCAATACAAAGAAAGTGTGCGGGAACGGGAAATGTACGCCCAGCTTAGTCTGGAAGGAGAGTTTGAATCATTGAAGCGGCAGGTAAACCCGCACTTTCTGTTCAATTGTTTTAATACCCTTTCGGCCCTGATTTCAGAAGACAAACAAAAAGCGGAACGCTTCCTCAACGAACTCAGTAAAGTGTACCGCTACCTGTTGCGCACCAACGAAAGCGGTATGAGCACGCTCCGCAACGAACTGTATTTTATTGAATCTTATATGCGTTTGCTGAAAACGCGCCATGGTGAAGCATTGCGCCTTCAGATAGAAACCGATAAGAAATACGACCAACACCTGCTGCCCACGCTCAGTTTGCAGATGCTGGTGGAAAATGTGGTGAAACACAATGCACTCTCGAAAAACCATCCCCTCACCATCGAAATATTTACCACCGCCGGGAATAAACTGGTGGTCAACAACAACATCAGGGGCAGGAGTAAGAAAGCGCCTTCCGGACGCGTGGGCCTCTCCAATATCGCCACCAAATACGAGTTGCTGAACCAGCCCGGCTTCCAGGTGATGGAAGATGGAAAATACTTTACCGTGGTGCTCCCGCTGATCTGGAACGGAGCGCCCACCCTGAATACCACCTTTACCTAAACACAACACCCATGAAAGTTTTTATTGTTGAAGATGAAGAACTGGCCGTAAAAAAACTCTACAAAACACTTTTAAGTATTGATGAAGACATTGAAGTGATTGCCACCGCCGATAGTGTGGCCGCCGCCGTGGAATGGCTGGAAAACAACGAGGCGCCCGACCTGATGCTGATGGATATTGAACTATTGGACGGGCAAAGTTTTGAAATATTCAACCACGTGGAATTGAAATGTCCCGTCATCTTCACGACCTCTTACGACGAATACGCGCTGAAAGCATTTAAGGTGAACAGCATCGATTACCTGCTGAAGCCCGTTCAGAAAGATGACCTCGCCGCGGCACTCGAAAAATACAAAAAACTGTACGCCACATCCGCCCCAACACCGGCGCTGAATATGGACAACCTGCTGAAAGAACTGCAACAGAAACTGCATCCGAAAGATTACCGCAAACGCTTCCTGGTGAAGAACGGTCCCAACCTGGTTTCCGTGGAAACCGAAGAAATCGCCTACTTCTACAGCGACGGGCGACTGATCTTCTTCAAAACAACCGAGAACAAAAAATTTGTGGTGGACTACACCATGGATGAACTGGAAGATATGCTGGATCCCGACAGGTTCTACCGCGTGAGCCGCTCCTTCTTTATTTCCGTAAACAGTGTGGGGCAAATACACGATTACTTCGGCAACAGGCTTATCCTGCACCTGAAACCCGCACTCGACAAAGAAGTGATTGTGAGCCGCGAAAAAGTAGCCGAGTTCAAACGCTGGATGGGCAAATAATTATTGAAGCGGAATCTGCAATACAATGTCTGCGCCGTGTTTATCGGTCTGGATATCGAGCAGGGCATTCATCTCTTCGGCCCTGGCCCGCATGGCGTCGATACTTCCTTGTAACAAAGGATGGTCCTGGTCCAGCGCCGTTGCATCTTTGATCTTCAGCGACAACTGGTGGTGGGAAAGGCTCAGTTGTATCTGCGTTTTTCTTCCACCCATATATTCCACCAAACAACGGAGCGCTTCCTTGAATACCACGAATAGTCCGTACCTGCGTTTCATGTCCAGCTTCAGTTTCCGGATTTTTTTATCGGCCTGGGTATTGATGTCGGCATCGTAACGCAGGCGGAGCGTATCGGTATATTCACGGAGCCGCAGCGCCATTTTCTCCATGGTATCATTGGCGGGATCAATGGCCCAGAGCACATCGTCCATGGCCACAATCATGCTGTTGCTTTTTTCGCTGATGCGGTCGATAAGTTCTTTGGAGCGGGCCACATCGTTGTCTGCTTTGATGCGGGCCATTTCACTGAGGAGGTTGATGTTGTTGAGTGTGGTGTTCACATCCTGGTGCAGGTTCAGGGCTATATCGGTGCGCAATTCCTGTGTTTGTTTGATGCGGCTGATCCTGTTCTTATCAATAAAATACAATATAGCCAGGCCGCAAAGCAACAGCAGGCCATAAAACCACCAACTTCCCCAGAAAGGTGGTGTAATCACGATAGTGAGTTCCGTGATTTTTTTGGAGCCGTCGTTTTCCTGCCAGATTCTTGTGCGGAAGGTGTAGGTGCCGGGCGCGAGGTAATTGTACATGGCCTGTTTGTTCGCGCTCATCTGCCAGTCTTTGTCTACGCCCACCAACTGGTACACAATCCCGTAAGTATGGGTGTAGGTGAGCGTGGAAAGATCGATGGTGAGGGAATTGTTGTAATGGGGCAGTGTGATTTTTTTGAGTTGAAGCAGGGAATCAACACGAAGGGATTTGTTGGAAACGAAGAAAGAAGCGATGGTAATCGGCGGCTTTTTTTCAGGGATGATGATTTTGTTGGGGTCCACCACCAGCAGGTCGGAAGTGGTACCGAAAAGTATCCTCCCGTCGTGGAGCAGTCGGACTGCGTTGGGTTGACAATGGTCGTTCACCACGCCATCTTCGGAGCCGAAGGTGCTGACGAGGTTGGTGCGCATATCGTAGCGGCATATCCCATCCAGTAAGCCGATCCAGATGAAACCTTTTTGGTCCTTTACGAAACTGACTACCGCGGAAGGCGGGAGGCCATGGTCGGGCGTGATGTAACTGAAAGTGGAAGTGCGCGTATTGAGGATATGCAACCAGCCGCTGGCAACGAGCATGGTGCTGTCGTTCACCTGCATGATGTTGGTTGCCCCGCCGCTGTTCAGTCTTTTTCCCTCCGGACCTTTTTCTGAAAAATGTTCCATGATCTGCCCTGAAGCCGCGTTGATGCGGTAGAGTCCGTCCCGGTCCGAACAGGCCCATACATTACCGTTATGGTCGGGCAGTAACTGCATGATATTGCCTTTCACGCGTTGCACGATGGAGAAGGAACTGGTATCCTTCCAGTTTCCGCCTTTGCATTTCAGGATCAGGCCCGCCTGGGTGCCGATCCAGATATCTCCGTTGGGCGCTTCCCGCACTTGGCGGAGCGTATGCTTTTCGAATACCCCGAGGCGCAGTTCAGTATATGTATTACGGCGCATATCCTGAATGCGCAAGGTGCCGCCCTGAATACCCATCCACATTTCACCGTTTTTTCGTTCCAGCATATCCCATACGGAGATGGCGTCGTTCTGCCTTGGTGCTGGGTAGAAGGGGTTGGGAAGGATGTTGAATGCCGGGTCGTAAGCAAAAATACCAGCGCCCCAGGCGGAAACGTAAATGGTGCCATCGGGGCGTTGCAGGATCGATTCGGGGGCGTGGTTGTATTTCCTGTTGTCGTTTCTGCGGTTAGGCATATTCGTGAACACCTGGGCCGAAGGATTAAAAACATAAAGCCCGTTGCTGCTGGCCACCCAGATGTTCTCTTCGCGGTCCTCGAAGAGGTGGTAGATTTTTTCAATATCCACGCCGTGTTCCCGCAACGATTCATTGCGCACGTCTTCAAACTTTCCCTGCTGGCGGTTGAAGCGTGCGAAAAGCGGGGCGCCATATACCCATAAGTCGCCGTTGCGCTGCTCCAGTGTGCCATTGAGATCGTGGTAGGAACCGATCAGCTCATCCATATTTGTTTTGTAGGAAAGCAATTGGTGAGAACGGGTATCGTAGCTGAGGAGATCTGGACCCACCTGTTTGTTCGACCATAGCTGCATCCGGAGTACACCTTGCTGGTCGGTGAACGTGTAAATGGGGCCCATGGCTTTTTCTTCTTCCAGTTTCCGGTTGATGGTTATCAGCATGGGCATGGAGCTGCGTGGAACAAAACGTTGGGTGGATGCATCAAAGAGGTCGATTCCTTTGGCATGTGTTACCCAGTAACTGTTGTGTTTTCCGTTCTTACGGATATCGCCGGCAATGCTGCCATCCGGGGCCCTGGCTTTGTTGAATGCGGCTGAAAATTCATTGCGCTGCTCATGGTAAGTGATCACGCCGTAGTTGGCCACGATCATCTGCAAAGTATTGTCGGCATCGGCAGTAATCCGCAACAGTTCATTTCTTCTCGCTTCTTCCGGTAAACTTATCCTGGCGGGTGTGTAGCGAAAACTTTTCGTATCGAATATACCTATCCTGGAGCCTTCACATTCCACCCATAACCGGCCTTTCTTGTCGAGCAGCACGAAAGCTATATTGCTGGTGGGCAGCGAATTCGGGTCTGCGGAATTGTGCCTGAAAGTGATGAAACGCTTGCCATCATAGCGCTGTAATCCGTTGCCGGTGGCGATCCAGATATAGCCATCAACATCCTGCGCCACGGAAACCGCGTCATCGGCAGCGAGCCCGTTGATCTTACCGAAACGGTTGAAAACGAAACGGTCCGGCGCCTGGGCAAAATTTTCCAGCGAAAGCAGCAGCAATAAGAAGGGGAAGAACTTGTTCACTTGGGGGCTTTGAAAAATAAAGATAGAGAAGAACAGCATAAACCCGCAATCCATACACCGGATATGTCAATTCACGCAGGATGCACTTTCTTCTGAAATAAGATTGATGGAAACTTGCATCAAAATTATCCTTTACAACTCAATCAGCAATTATGCAACACAACATTCTTCCCGGAAACGACCCTGTGAAAAACACGCTGGTAAAGAATGGCAAACGTATCCTGTTTGCATGTGTACCGGCCGACGGCCACTTTAATCCACTCACCGGCCTCGCTACCCATCTGAAAGAACTGGGCTACGATGTACGGTTCTACACCCAGGATTATTACAAAGAGAAAATCGCCAAACTGGGGCTGCACCACTATCCTTTTGTAAACGTTCCGCAGATAAACGCCAACAACTTCGAGGAGTTTTTCGCCGAAAGGAAAGCGATCACCAGTCAGGTAAAGAAATTCAAATACGACCTGGAACATATCTTTATCGGCTTCGGACCGAAGTATTTCCAGGACCTGGAATCGATTTACCAGGAATTCCCCTACGACCTGCTCATCGCCGATATCATGTTCACCGGTTCAGCCTACATCAAAGATAAACTGAACATCCCCGTTATTACCGTGGGCATCGCGCCCATCATGGAAACCTCGAAGGACCTCGCGCCTGCCGGATTGGGGATTACACCTTCCTACAATTTCGCGGGAAAATTAAAACAGGGACTGATGCGCTTCGCCGGCGACAAAATGATGTTCTCCGGTCTAACGAAGATCAATAACCGCATCTTCCGCCGCTATGGGGTGAAAGTGGTGCCCGGCAACGTGTTGGACATCCTCTACCGCAAAGCCGATCTTATCCTTCAGAGCGGCACCCCGGGTTTCGAATACCGTCGCAGCGACCTGAACCCGAAGCTCCGGTACATTGGTCCGTTATTGCCCAAACACAAACCCGGGAATACACCCTTCCGCCTAACCACGGAGCAGGCACAATACAAAAAAGTGATCCTGGTTACCCAGGGAACCGCCGAACCCAACGTGGAGAAACTACTTGTGCCCACACTGGAAGCTTTCCGGAACACGGAATACCTCGTGATCGCTACGACCGCAGGTAACCGTACCGAAGAACTGAAGGCCAGGTTCCCGGAAAAGAATTTATTGATCACCGACTTTATTCCTTTTTCGGAAGTGATGCCGTTGGCCGATGTATTTATTACCAACGGCGGATATGGTGGAACACTGCTGGGCATCACACACAAACTACCCCTGGTGGTGGCCGGCGTTCATGAAGGTAAAAGCGAAATATGCGCGCGGGTAGGTTATTTTAAACTTGGTGTGAACATGAAAACAGAAACACCTACGCCCGTTAAAATACAGGCAGCAGTAAATGAAGTGCTCAACAATCCTTTATACAAGGAAAGGGTAACGCGTCTTTCCCATGAGTTCAGTCTGTATGATGCAGATGAAAGGTGCGCCATGTATGTGAACGACCTGCTGCAACAGGCGAAGGTGGAATACAAAAAAATCAACCGCGCCAGCGGAGTAACCCTTTAAAAAAATACAAATGAAAAAGAATATCCTGGTTACGGGGATCACGCTTTTCGGTGTATTGTTCACGGGCATCTCTTCTCCCAAGGAGAAGAGCGATGCCAATGAAAGTCTTTTATTCATGCACATCCGCACCGAACTGGTGCAGACCACAGCGCAGGAATTCCCCGCTGACATGTCGGAGGAAGTGGCACAAGCCACTGCCATAGCTGGTTATGCGGATGCACGCAAACCTTCCTGCTCTTTTCACACTTGCGGCAAAAGCGAAGAAAGTGTAGTCACCATCGCGCAGTAGCCTAACAGTGTCCCAGGGCCCAGAAGATGAGTACGAATACCAATATGGTGCCGAGGCATCCTCCGCCAAGTTTATACGCGCCGTACCCGGCGATGAGTGTTTTTAACCAGTTCTGCATGGTGATTTTATTTCAGGAAGAGCAGAAAAAAATCATGCCATGGAGGTTGTATCACCCACACGTGGTACAGCATACAAACGGCACTTCCGTGAGCGGCGATGTCCGGAGTATCCTGTAATTCCCCAGTTCATTGCCTAGTGCCTGTTGCTGCCGCTGTGCACGTTGCACCAAAGTTTGGTACACCTGCGGTTGTTGTTGGGTCAGTTGCTCCACCTGGTTCATCGGCATCCCGAGGTGTTCGAAGATGCTGGTGATGTTCCCGAAAACTTCCACAACCAATACACTCAGCGGGGAATCCTGTGGCAGCCCCAATTGTGCGAGCAACATGGAGATTTCTTTGTTGTCCCACACCACCGTAGCTGTTTTCGGAATATCCTTGTAGGCGGCAATCTTCGCGCCTGCAGATAGGGTAGCCTGGGTGAATTTTTGTCCGGCATTCACCACATTGGCTTCCACCACCGGTGCCAGGTCAATCTTATCTTTCAGTTGATTGAATGCGTTCACCAGTTTCGCGGACGTAGCGGCATCGAGTTTGTCGATGCGGCCCTGGCGACGGGCGCTGAGGATATGCGATACTTTTTTCGTGGCTTCGGCATCCAGTTTCAGGGAAGCGATGGCATCATCATCCATGAGGAAGAGGTTGCTTACGAGTACATTCGCTTTTTCAGCGGTATCCACCTGGTCTACAGTCCAGGCTGCCATGGTGAGGTTGGCGGCGGAGAGCCCGCCGGTTCTGCCCGGTCTTATCGGGTCAATAATGGGCTTGTTGAGCACCATCATTTTTTCATCGAGGAGAATATTACGGTAACCGTTTCCATCGGCCTGACGCACCTGTGCGTACAGGAGCCCGTGCAATTGTGTCCGTGGCGGATTGGGGGTTACATTACGGCCTTTCCAAACGGCTTTGGCATAAGGCGCGGTAAGGTAGACCCGGTCTTTATCGCGGTTCACATTGCACAACAGGTTCGGCGCGGGATGTTGCATGCCCGTAACACGGAGTGGTCGTCCAAAGCGGCCCTGGGCGGTACTCCACAGGTGACCTTTCTCATCTTCCTGCGCGCTCCAGTGGCCATGGCCGATGCGGAACTCGTAGGTGAAGAAGCCGAACAGCTCCGGACTTTCAGCATGTAGTCCGG
>CAMLPA010000008.1 GCA_946481605.1 uncultured Flavihumibacter sp.
ATAAATGCATAGGTGTAAAAGGCCGAACCTGCTTTTCAGATCATCCTACTTTAGACTTCTAAAGCAGCGAAGTATGAAAAAACAAAGCAAAAACCTGCTGAAATTGGAACATAAAGTATTGTTTGTTTTCAGGGAGAATATGCCGAAAACGCACAACAACCTCATCACCGGGATAATTGATACAACAACGATTACAACTACCACGACCATCCCCACCGGAAAAACAGGTGGAGGATTTTAAAGATACTTTATCCGTTAGATCTTATCCACCATTTCTTCTTAACCTTATCGGACCATTTCACGTGCTTAAACACAGTTTTTTATTATTCTCAACCGGCGGCAGAAAATAAAAACATAAAGGTGTTATTCACAAATGGTACAAGGCATATACAACAAGTTGCCGGCTTGTTGTTCAAACAATAACTTGTGAGTTGTATATGCCATTTTATACTATCTGATTTTGCAGTTGCAAAATAATATCCTTGAAAATTTGCCGTAATTCCCAGACGGAAATAGGTGTAAAACGTAGTCAACATAATGATATGAGACCGTTTTACACCTATTTTTGGTTCCAGGAGGGAGTTAACAAATGACCCAACGTCCAGAAAAAACAGGGGGAAAATACAGGTTCAGGTTACTATTGTATCACGCACTCGCATGGTCCGTTTTTATTATATACGAAATGTGTATGGTGTATGTACAGAGCGGATATCACCTGAACTATAATATTGGGAATGGATTTGTGATTCCTTACATTATAAACATCGCCTACTTTTACACAAATGCCTGGACAATTGAAAAAGTTGTAAGAAGCGGGAAATGGTGGCCGCTTATTTTTTTCCCGGTCTTCCTGCTTGAATGGGTGTTGTATACTTTCCTTATGACCTTCAATAACTGGCTTTACCTTTCTGCCGAAGGGGAAAGCTATTTCACCTACCAATCAAATGAAGAACTGGCGATTATTGTAAGGCATTCATGGCGGTTCGTATATTTTTCTCTTTTCAGCAGTGCTTATTGGTACACCAGGCGTTTTTTCCAGAATCTCCAGCAACTCAGGGCCGCAGAGGGCAGGGTATTCCGGCAGGAACAGGCTAAGGCCGAAATGGAAGTACAACTGATGAAAACAAGGAATGCTTTCCTCCAATCTCAAGTGAATCCGCACCTGATTTTCAACGCGCTCAATTTTATTCAGAACGAAGTCAGAGAAGCTTCTCCTGAAGCGGCTGAATCGGTGATCACCCTGGCCGATATCATGCGCTATTCGCTGAATGGAACAAAAGAGGACGGCAACGTGTTACTGGAAGAAGAAGTGGAACAGATCGGGAACCTGATCCGCATCAACCAGGCGCGGTTCAGCAACAGGCTGCACCTGCACCTGAAAATATCCGGGGACATCAGTACTGTACATATTATGCCGCTCACGCTTATTCCGCTGGTGGAAAATATGTTCAAATACGCCGAATTGATGGACGTGGAAAACCCGGCACGAATCCTGATAAAAGTGGAGAACGGAAAAGTTATTTTTGAAACCAGCAACCGGAAGAAAACCACTATTCAATACAAAACACCCGGGATAGGCATCGCCAATCTCCGTGAACGACTGGAAGCCCGTTACCCCGGAAGGTTTACACTTGAAAGTATGGATAGAGACGATCGTTTCCAGGTAAAACTGGAACTCACACTTTAAATGAAATAAATGGCCACCACCTGCTATATTATTGATGATGAAATGCACGCCATTGAAACTTTAAAAGCCTATATAGAAAAAACGCCTGGCTTCGAGCTCATGGGGGCCAGCACCAATCCCCTGGAAGCGCTGGCGCTTTTCAGAGACTCTGGTAAATACGCCGATATCACTTTTCTGGATGTGGATATGCCCGAACTGCGGGGAACGGAAGTTGCCGTATTACTGGGCAACAATACCCAGGTTATTTTTACCACAGCCTACCAGGATTACGCCCTGAATGGTTTCGAACTCGGCGTGAGCGATTTTCTGCTGAAGCCTTTTCCCTATGAGCGATTCCTGAAAAGTTTGTACAAAGTACAGGGATTGCTGAAATCGAAACAGTTGCAGGAACCATCGCGCAGCAGCGCGCTTTTCATTCAAACAGAAGGAAAAGGAAAGATTGTGAAGCTCTTCCACCACGATATCCGTTACATGGAAAGCAAGAAGAACTACCTCTCCATTGTTACCGAGGAAAAAGCATACCTCACTTACCTGAGTCTTTCAGAAATGGAAACGGAGCTTCCCGCGCAATTCTTCCGTATCCATAAATCATTTATCCTCAATACGGAGTTTATAACTCATATTGAAGGTACAGATGTATTCCTCGAAGGTATCCCTGAACCGCTTCCTATAGGCGCCAGTTACAGAGATACCTTTTTCAGCTTCGTGAAAGAGCGTCTTGTAAAGACGAAACGCAACTCATGATGGCCGCTGCCTGAACGACCTAACAGTGAGGTGTCGGTACAACATAAAATAAACCAGCATTTCATAGTAACGCTGGTTGTTGCTGAACAACCTGTTGATATGCATGTGTATGATGTCCGCAGCAAGGCTTTCCAGCGTAGGTCCATCCTTTGGCCCACCGGCAAGTTTTACGAGCAGGAAACGTACATTATCCCGCACACGTGTGTAGTCGAGTGCGGTTTCGTTGCGCAGCAATGCTTCTTCCAGCCCCGGCTCAAGTGTTTTGTATAATTTTTCCGCTTCGGTTTTAAATCCTTTAACGCTGCCATGTTCCTGGTAAAATTGCTCAAAGTTGTTTTTACAGAAAGCAGCTTCAGTTTCTCCTGAAAACCCAAAATACCCCAGCAACCGGTTCATGAACGCAACACCTTCCACCACGGTATCCTCTTCCCCGTAACTTTCCACCGCCGCTGTTTGCAGGTATTGCACCACGATATTGCTGCTGCAATGAAAAAGCGCTTCCACATAGCCTATCAGCGGGGCCGAATACCTTTCCAGTTCGCGTTTGTACACATCGGTTTGAAAACGATGGACCGTTTTGGCCTGAAAGAGTTTGTTCAGGCATTGGTTAAAAGCTTCGAATAGTCTTCCATGGTGGTGCCTTTCAGCTTTCACGCGAATGCGCAGGTGGTGATCGGGATCGTTGTAGCGCAGCCAGAACCATTGCTGAATGGCTCCTTTGTTCAATCCTTTTTCCACAATGGGAAGCAGGTGTTGAAGCAGGATGTTTTCCGCGGAAAGCGGATGGCAGTATATTTTAAAATAAAGCCAGTTGGCCGTATCTCTGGGGATGGTAGTGGTCTTCTTACTTTCTGGAAGTGTAAGTTTTCCGTAAGCCGGTTCATCCAGGTAAAGCGCTGCTATGTATTGTCCCATCAGCTCAACACCCTCACGGGTACGGATAAGCGTTTCGTCTGGCATGGTGAATTCTTTCAGCACCACCTTCGGCATCTGTTTAATTTCGCGGAGCAATGCCATCACATCGGCATCTGTATGGAGATCGTAGACAATAAAGTTATCGTGGATGGTCAGGGCCACGTAGTGTGGAAGGTGGATTTCTGCCGCAAGTTCCCTGAAAACCGCAGCAGCATGAGTGGGAACAGCGCTGGAGAGTGGTGCCAGGTCTTCCTCATAAAGATGCCATTCCGCCTCGTGCACAATGCAGGAACGATAACGCACCCGGGGGTAGAATTTTAACCCTGGAACCGCCGCCGAGAGCGAAAGGCTTAAGTGTGTTTGCAGTTGTTGCGACTGTATATCACAAAGGAATCGAAATACGGGGAGTGAGTTCCTGGTGTAGTTATAAGCCGATCCCAACCGCGGAACAACCGGTTTCCGCAGGGATATGGAACGCAGCACCACCCTATCGTTCACCACGGACACCATCAGGTCTGAAAGCGCAATCTGCCTTGATTGCGGCAGCGTGGAACGGGTGAGTACCGGGATTTCATATTCCCGCAGATGTGCCCTTCTGTTGATGTTGGCTGCGTGAATATTGCAGAAATGAGCGATCTCAGCAAATGCCACGTCCGGGTTCGTTTTCTGTTCATGCTTCGCCACTTCCGCCGTAAATTTTTCAATGGCCGGCACTACTGAAAACCTGCCGGTCATTTGCAATGCAGAAGCCCCGCCGGCGCTTTCAATAATCACCTGCCCATTCACCACACGGAACATAACGTAAATGGTTGGCGGTAAAGCAACGGCGGCCGGCGGGCGACTGGTGGCACGAAGGTGTCCCGGTGTGATCTCGACTTCACCAATCCCCGTAAGCTTACTTTGTTGCATCCATTCATTTACCAGCAGGGCCGCCAGGTTCGGAGAAGAAGTGGACGTTGAAGCTGGAGCCGAAGACTTAACCGGGTTCAGTCCGAGCGACGAGATCAGCACCTGGTTGCCCATCTCCCCGAAACTACCGTAACCAATGCCTAATTGTGGATCCAGCGCTTCCAGCAGTGGCACTTCCTCCCTTTCATACTGCGCCAGAAAAGCCTTGCGGAAATGCTCCAGATCTGCCGAAGGCGTGTAAGCAGAAAGCTGTTGCAGACAACGCAGTCCTTCTTTCACCTGCTGCTGGAACTTCATGGGCAATCCGCCTTCCTTTACCGGCCGTTCCGCCACACAATAAAAACAGGACTTTGGCCGCTGCGCTTCGGACGTATACGCACTTAACCGCCTGGCCGTAGTGCGTAAAAAAGAAAGTGCTGGCTTACGGGAATCCATCAGTTTTTGCAGCCTCTTCTGCAAGAGAGGCGCTATTCTTTCAACGTGGGGTAGTAGTTCCTGCGCATAATCATTTCCGGTAATTGATGGCGCACCTGAATGCACCAGTAATTGTTCCGCCTCAAGTTCCATGATGTAACCGCGAATCTCTTCTTCCGTTGCCTCAATCTTCCGGGCGATGGCCCCGAACAATTCATTTTTCGAAATACCATTTCGTGCCAAACGCAGCACGCTATGGAGTAAGCTGTTCCGCGGAGCCGCCACCATGGAAAACCGTGTTTCCTGAAGGGAGAAGTCACGCCGGATGTAACGTATATCGTTTTTAGCGAAAAATACACTCTGGTTAGGGAACAGCTTTACATCCTGATCACGCGTTAAAACAGTATTGCTGATCCCGGAAAGTATAGAGAAATCGGGCTTCAGGTACAGCAAAGGCTGTGGTTCCAGCACAATACGCGCATCTGTAGATGGACTCCACGAAGTAAGGGAAACTGCGGCGAACATACCAAATGGCGTAGCGCGGAAAGCCGCGCGGTTCACATACTTCCTTACCGTGTGGCGCTGTTTTTCATTCAGCAACAAATAATCAAAATCTTTTTTACTCAGTTCTTCAAAAAATGCTTCACTGGAAAGGAAAACTGATTTTTTGAAAACGCCTGATTTCAGCAATGCAGGCAAATCCGTTTCCGCGTATTGCCTGAAACCATACAGCGGCGTCCGGAGCACCAGCGACGGGAAAAATCTATAGTTCATAACGGTTCTATTTAAAGGGAAACACCTTTAAAGTTAAAGCTGATACAGGAGTAGGTTTGAACTATTGATGCAGATCATGGTAAGCTTTCACAAAGTATTTTCTGTTAGTGGGAAGAAAATCAGTACCCCCTATTTAATTACATTTGCCTTCTGACACCAATGAAAAGAAGTTTAAACATCCGCCACTTCCCGGCAATTATAGTGATCCTATGTATTTGTTCCGAAGCATTTGCGCAGGATACTGCCAAATCCGGCAGGTGGTTGAACCGGCTCATCCAACGATCTATTGCAGATACTACGCCACCAGGAAAAGCCAGTATCAGGTTTTACCCCACACTGGCTTATGCACCTGAAACGAGTTTTGAATTCGGCATTTCCTCCCTGTTGCTGTACCAGGCTAAAAACGATACCCTGAACCGTTTGAGTGAAGTGAATGCTTTCGCGTTTTTCACGCTGGAAAATCAATATGGCCTTTGGATAGACAACGCGTTGTACGGCGATAAAGACAACTGGTTCTTTTTGGGCAGAACACGTTTGCAGAAGTTCCCGCTTTTGTATTATGGCACGGGCCCGGAAACGGCAGGAGAGCACCCTGCTATTGTAGATGGAAATTATATTTTACTGCGGCAGCGGGTATTGCGCAAGTTGCGCAGGAATTTATTCCTGGGGCCTGAAGTGGACTTTCAGCGCCTGAGCCGGTCCCGGTTCCGCCAACCGGAAGACGGAACGCCGTATCCTTTGCCAGAAGGTGCAGCCGGAAGCGCCAACCTCGGGCTGGGGCTCGCACTGGTGTACGACAACAGGCACAATGTGCTGAACGTGCGCAAAGGACTTTTTACAGAACTTTCGTTCCTCGAATACAATTCCGGTTTTTTAAGCGATTTTGATTTCAGAAGTGTGAACCTCGACCTGCGTTCTTTTCACCCCATGGGTAACCAACAGGTACTGGGCTGGCAGGTGAATGGTAATTTCATTACGGGCAATGCGCCCTTCAATCAACTCGCGCTCCTGGGAGGAGACATGATGATGCGCGGCTACTACCAGGGCCGTTACAGGGATAAGAACCTGCTGGCCGCACAGGCGGAATACCGCTGGCTGCCTTTTCCTTTCAGTAAAAAAATTGGCGGCGTTGTATTTGGCGGACTGGCATCCGTGGCGCCATATATTGATCAGTTCCGTTTCAGTCAGATAAGGCCCGCCGGTGGCGCCGGCATCCGCTACCTGCTATTCCCGAAGAAAGATATTTTCCTGCGGCTTGATGTGGGGTTTACAAAAGAAGGTCCCGGATTTTATTTGTACACCGGAGAAGCGTTTTAGCACCCGGTGGCGCCGCTATAGCGGTGCCACCGGGTGGTGTATTTACCTTATTTCAACAGGCCGTCTGAAGGCAGTTGAAAAAATATCCACGTAATAGGCATCGGTTTTGTGCTCTTGCAACTGTATTTCCATTTTGCGTGTACCGGGTGCGGTATTGTTCAGCATTTTCACGTAAATGGTATCCACTTTTTTCTCCGCTTTGGGAAAGCTAATCGTGTATTTCCCGTCTACGGGTTGCAGCACGGCGCCGTTCTTATCCACAATATTGAAATCAACGCCTGCAACGGCGGGGTTGGCGATACCCGTTGTTACGATGGCATAATGGGCCACCGCATCGTATTCCCTGGTGAAGGAGGAATAAAATTGTACGGCGAGTTTTACAGGTGCCGCCTGCGTGCGTTGTACATTCACCTGCGAATTGTTGTTGGGCAGGTAGGCCGCATAATAGTGGTGCTCGTACTCCGGCAGGCCAAGGGGATAGTCTTTGTCTTCGCATGAGGTGAAAAAGAGCCCCGCGCATACCAGCAGGAGATAATATTTTAAGTTGTTCATAATACTTCTTTTTAAGAGGATAGTTTTTTGAAAGCGCTTACTGCCAGTTGGGATTTTGAACCACATTACCATCGCTGAGGGTGATTTCGTTGAAAGGAACAGGGTACAGGTAATCACGATTGGCCTGGAACCTCCGTGTGGAAGCGGGTTCAACAATCAATACATTATCGGCATTGAGGTTCAGGTTGTTTGCATTGGTATTGGGCCAGTCGGCTTCCACATACTTCGCGCCCAGCAGGTCTTTGGGCATCATGATTTCAGCGGTTTTCCAACGGATGAGGTCGTCGTAACGGAATCCTTCCAGCGCCAGTTCAACCGTTCTTTCTCTTCTTATTTCATCGCGCATGTTCAGGTTATTGGCGGTAACAAACGCGTTGGTGAGTTTTTGTGTGAAGCCGGCGCGGGTTCTCAACGCGTTCACGGTCAGGTTGAGGTCTGCGTCGCTGATGGCTTCATCCAGTTCATATTTTGCTTCGGCGTAAATAAGCAATACTTCTCCGTAACGGATCAGTATCTTATCGGTGGTGGCAGCGCCGTTGATGGTCTGGTCCACGATGCTGAATCCCTTTTTGGCGGCGAAGCCGGAGCGGGCGCCGAGGGAGGTGGTGGGTATCCATGGACCTTTATACGCCTCTTCGCCTGAAAGGTAAACGGTGAAGCCTAAGCGCGGATCGCGGTTTTGCAGGATGGTATTATAAGATGGTTCACTGGCTTCGGCAACGAAATGCGTGGAGCGGGTGGCCGAAGGCGTGTTGTCGGTATTGAAAGCAGGCAACCCATCGGTGTAAAGGTATTGGCGGATGAGGTTGCGGGTGGGCGCCATTCTTCCGTTTTCCAGGTCGCGGGAATTGTTGTGTCCCAGCAGCAGGTTGCTGTTGCTTACACCAAATATCTTTACAAAGATGTTTTCGGTATTTGCGGGACCTTCTCCGGCATGAAGGAACAGGTTGGTATAACTGGGATAAAGTACATGCCCCTGTCCCATTACACTTTGTGCCGCGCTAACGGCCATTTGCAGGTGTTGTTGCCAGTTGTTTTCCCCCCTGAATTTGGCGCGGGTGCCCTCATACAAAGCGGCCCTTGCTTTCAGCGCCCAGGCGGTGCTTTTCGTAACCCTTCCATATTGGGCCGCTGGTAAAGCTGCTCTGGTGGGCAGCCACTGTGCGGCGTAGTCGAGGTCCTCGTAAATGGCGCTCATCACTTCGGCCCGGGGTGTACGGCCCATCAGCAGTTCCGGCGAATTGATGTCCAGCGTTTTGAGGATCAGGGGCACATCACCATATTTCTGTGCCAGACTGAAATACGCGTAGGCCCGGAAAAATCGCGCCTCCGCGAGGAAACGGTTCTTGATCTGTTCAGGGATGTTGGCGCGGGGCGCTTTTTCCAGGATATTGTTGGCGGTGAAAATTTCATCGTAGCGGTCGTTCCAGTCGCCGCTGGTATTGGGGATGGTTCTGTTGCCATTGCTGATAAGGTTGGGGCCGCCCTGGTTCACGGCATCATCGGCACGGTTGTCGATCCAGGGTGCGTCCAGTTGCTGGTAGAGCCGGTTGGCGGCGTTCATGAGATCGGCTTCGGTATTCCAGAAATCGGCATCCGTGAATTCCGTTTCCGGGAAACGGTCCAGTTCACAGGACGTTAGCAGGAAACAGCCCGCCAGCAGGTATATGCAGAAAGAAGGAAATCTTTTCATTGTACAAAATTTTAGAGCGTAACATTAATGCCAAAGGAAATGGTGCGGAAGAAAGGGTATGCGGTAGCGCCCACGTTGTTGCCCACTTCAGGGTCGAACACGCTCAGCACTTTTGTGCTTTCCCAGAGGTCTTGTCCTGAAACATATACTTTAAATCCGTTCACATATTTTTTGTTGACGGGAATGCTGTAGCCGAGTTGAACATTCTTGAGGCGGAGGTAATTCCCATTCTGTGCCCATTTGTCGGAGGGACGGTAATTGTGTGCGCTGGTCTGGTACATGCGTGGGAACATGGCGTTGGGATTTTCAGGTGTCCAGCGGTCCATGTGAATGGTCCAGGGCATATCTGCGGTACCCAGTATGGGAGAAAGTGTTCCTTCGTTGATGAGGAATTTTCGGGTCATGATGCCTTGCAGGAAAACGGAGAAATCAAATCCCTTCCAGCTCAGGCCCAGGTCGAAGCCATAGGTGTACCGGGCATTCGTGGTGCCGAGGTATACGAGATCTCCGGGACTTTCAGGTGTACCATCGCCTGCGGAGATCACACCATCGTTGTTGAGGTCGAGGTATTTCATATCCCCGGCAGAAGGATTCGCGAAGAAGGGATAAGAAACTTTCCCCTTGTAATCTGCCGCTTCCTGTGCCGATTGAAAATACCCGGCTGTTCTGTAGCCCCAAACGCTGTTCATGGGAAAGCCTTCCAGCAGGTCAACCACGCCGCCCGCGCCAATGGAATTCCTTCCTTCATAGCGGAGCAGTTTGTTCTGGTTGTCGGCGATGTTGAAGCCGATACGGTAATCGAGTTTACCAATCTGGTCCCTCCATTTGATGTCCAGTTCTGTTCCCCAGCTTTTCAGTTCCCCGATGTTCACGGGCGGGACATTGATGCCGATGATGTTGGGCAGGCCGATGAAGGCAAGCATGTCTTTGTTGCGCTTATCGTAATAATCGGCTGTAATGGAGAGCCGGTTCTGAAACAAGCCAATATCTATTCCGATGTTGGTCTGCTGAACGGTTTCCCAGGTTTTGTTGGGGGAAGCGAGTTCGCTCTGGTAGAAATACTGTGTGCGCTGGTCGTTGAACACCAGGTTATTCGTAGTGGTGAGACCACTGGTCAGTAAGGGGATGTAATCATACAATCCGAGTACCGATCCATTGCCCAGTTGTCCCCAGGAGGCGCGCAATTTCAGGTTATTGATGAAGCTGAATTTATCGCGGATGAACCCTTCTTCACTGATGCGCCATGCGGCCGAGAAGGAGGGAAACAGGTCCCAGCGTACTTCAGGTGCCAGCCTGGAGCTACCATCGTAGCGGTAAGAGGCTTCGAAAAGATATTTATCACGGAAACTGTAGTTGAACCTTCCGAAGGAAGAATGTAACGCCCATGTTTGTACGAGATCGCTATTGGTTTTGGTAAGCGGGTCCCCGAAATTCAGGCTGAAGAAATCGTTGGTGATCATACTCTGCGCGGAGGCCCGGAATTCATCTTTCCGGTACTCTTCCATAGCACCACCGGCCATGATGGTGAAATCGTGGTCGTCTCCCAGTTTCAGTTTGTAGGTAAGGTAACTTTGCAGGTTCTGCTGATAGGCCCTGTTTTTGGTGAGTGAGATGGAGTTGGGCACGTTTACACTGAAGCGAACCGTATTTACGGAACGGCCATACCAGTAAATGCTGCGCCTGTTGTTCTCCATTTCATAGAAATTCTGGTTGCGCCAGCCAATCACGTCCAGTGTAAGACCTTTCACCACATTCTTCACCTGGAGGTTTACTTTACCGGTGAAGGTTTCGTACCGCCTGGTTTCCAGCCCTCCGTTCTTTTGGATGTCCACTGCATTGATCTGCAGGTCGCCATTGTAGGGCTGACCGGTAACATCTTCGGCAGGCGTGTACAACGACTGTCGGGCACGGCTCCTGTACAACCTGTTGATGATCTGTTCCGTTCCGAAGGCATTCTCCCGGGTCACGGAGCCGATGTAACCTGTCACCACCTTGAGGGAGATGTACTTATTAAGGTCGGCGTTCACGTTCAATTTGAGGTTGTAACGCGCGTTATCGTCGGGACCATAGCGCATCACGCCATCCCTTTTATAATAACTGCCCGAGAGCAGGTAGTTGAGTTTTTGCTGTCCGCCGCTGATGGAAAGCGAATGGTTCTGCATGTGGTTGATCTTATCCATGCCCTCTTTCAACCAGTTGTTGTTGCCATAATACTCCCAACGGTCCTGCGTTGGGTTGGGCCTGGTGATGAAGTTGGGGTTTTTGAGCCATTCCAGTTGTTCGTCGTTGAACTCTTTGTTACCGGTAGCATTGAACCGGGCCTCATCTATCAGTACCTGTTCGTCCCAGGAATTGAGGCGCTGTGGTTGCCTGGCGGTGATGTTCAGGCCGTAATAACTGTTCAGGCTGATCCTTGTTTTTCCGCCGGAACCCTGTTTTGTGGTGACGAGAATAACGCCGGAAGCCGCACGAGCCCCGTAAATAGCGGAAGCCGAAGCATCTTTTAATACGGAGACGGATTCAATATCGTTGGGATCAAGCAGGTTCAGGTCCTGTTCAATACCATCCACCAAAACCAGCGCGCTGGCCTGGTTGGCAGAAGAAAAACCACGTATGCGTATACCGAAACCCTCTTCACCCGGCTTTCCGCTTCCGCGGGTAACAGTCACACCCGGAAGTACGCCCTGCAGGGCCCCGGTAAGGTTGGGTACCGGTCTGTTAATAAGGTCTTTCCCCTCTACCTGGGCTACGGCGCCGCTGAGGTTCACTTTTTTCTGTGTGCCATAGCCAATCACCACCACATCATCCAGTACTGCGGAACTTTCCGTGAGCGCCACGTTAATGGTGGTTCTTCCATCCGTAGGTTCTTCTTTGGAAGTGAAACCGGCATAAGAGAAAACCAATATGGCGCCATTACCTGCATTGATGGAGTAATAGCCCTGTTCATTCGTGGCCACCCCACCGGTGCCGCCCTTTACGGTTACACTTACACCAGACATGGGCGCGCCTTTGGAGTCCATTACGGTACCTTCCACTTTACGGGTTTGCGCCCATGCGCATTGGACCGAAAACTGGAGGAGCAGCAGGATACAGAAAGAAAGAAGCCATTTCGGAAGAAGGGAATTCCGGGCAATGCCCGTAGCTTGTACGTTCATACAGCAATCGTTTTAAGCAATTAGAAAGTTGGTACAATTCCGATGGTTCCACAATTCCGGTTACGGCATGGCGTTAGGTTGCTGCCTGCGCAACAACAGCATGGCCCCTTTAACGGAACCGGTTATCGGGAAACGTTTTCAGAATGAACACGAACGGTGCATGATCCGAACATCAATTCCAAGGCAGCAGAATTGTATCTGGCGGAGCTTCAATGGCAGAGAAGGGAACTCCGGAATGTTGCGGAAACGTTTGCGTTCAGCCATTAAATTGTTTAATTTTTGCGACCTGAAAAACTATTGAAGACGATTTATTTGCGAAAACGTTTTCGAAAACGTTTGAAAAAAAATTAACTTACGGAAAAGCCGGACGGAAACAATGAAATCTGTGAACCTGAAAGAACTTGCGGTGCAATTGAACCTTTCCGTTTCAACGGTATCAAAAGCCCTGAACGACAGCTACGAGATTACGCCCGAAACCAAAAAGCGCGTGCTGGACCTGGCCCAGGCCCTCCACTACCAACCCAATCCATACGCCAGTAGTTTACGCGGACAAAAAAGCAAGACCATCGCCGTGATCATCCCCGAGATCGCGAATAATTTTTTTACGCTCGCTATTAACGGCATCGAAACGGTGGCCAGGGAGAACGGTTACCATGTGCTGATTTACCTCACCCATGAAGATTACCACCGTGAAGTGGCTTTCACGCAATTATTACTGAATGGCCGGGCAGATGGCGTATTGCTTTCCCTCTCCGCCAATACCGCGGGTTACGACCATTTGCATGAATTAATACAGAAAATGATTCCACTGGTGCTGTTCGATCGGGTATTCGAAGACCTCGACACTCCCAAGGTTACCACCGACGACTTCGAGAGTGGATACACTGCCACCAAACACCTCCTGGAACAGGGCTGTAAACGTGTGGCCCATCTCATGATCGCGAAGCACACTTCTATCGGGGCCAAAAGGATGGAAGGATACCGGAAAGCGCTTTTGGATGGTGGCCTTTCCCCTGACGCGGAACAAATACTGCTTTGCGGTGAAGACCAAGAAGAGAACTACTGCCAGCTTAAAACACTGCTGACCTCGGCAACACCGCCCGACGGCATTTTTGCTTCAGTGGAAAAGCTGGCGCTCCTTTGTTACCGTGCCGCCGCTGAATTACATATTTCCATGCCCGAACAACTCAGGCTGATCAGTTTTTCCAACCTTGAAACAGCGCCTTACCTGCAGCCTTCGCTCACCACTATAACACAACCCGCCTTCGAGATAGGGATGGAAGCGGCTTCCTTATTGTTCCGTGGTATCCGAAACAAAGAATTCCCCGCAAGTTCCGGTGTATTGCCTTCCAGGTTAGTGGTACGCCGCTCAAGTGCATCGGCGGCGGCGCTATAACGCAGCCGCCTTCACCGCAGGTGCCACTTCTTTCGCGAACAATTCAATGGAACGCAGTTGTTTTTCGTGCGGCACCGCGCCGGATATGGTTTGCGCGAGGAAACGCGTGTTGTTGAACATTTTATACTGCACAATCAGTTTAGAGGCGATCTCTTCCGGGCTGCCCACCAGTAACGGGCCATCCGGAGACCGCAGGTATTCGAATTGCTGGCGGCTCATGGGCTGCCAGCCTCTTTCTCTGCCGATCCTGTTCATCAGTTGCTGGTAGGTAGGCCAGAATTCGTTGGCCGCCTGTTCGGAAGAATCGGCCAGGTGAATATGCGCGTTCAGGCAAAGTGGAAGCGCCGCCACATCGTGACCAGCTTTCTCCGCCGATTTACGGTACAGGTTTACCAGCGGCAGGAACTGTTGCGGCATACCACCCAGCATCGCGATGGTAATGGGAATATTGAGCGTACCCGCCCTTACTACGGAAGCGGGTGTTCCGCCCACAGCGATCCATATTGGCAGTTTAGGTTGCAGCGGCCGCGGGTAAATGCTCTGCTGACGCAGACCGCTCCGGTGTTTCCCGCTCCAGTTCACCGTTTCGTTGTTGTTGATGGCCAGTAGCAGTTCCAGTTTCTCCGTAAAAAGCTCATCGTAATCTTCCAGCGAATACCCGAACAAAGGAAACGATTCTATGAAAGAACCCCTTCCCGCCATGATCTCAGCCCTTCCGCCCGACAACAGATCGAGGGTGGCGAAGTTCTGGTAGGTACGCACGGGATCGGCGGAACTCAATACAGTAACGGCGCTGGACAACCGTATATTTTTCGTAATGGTGGCCACGCCCGCCAGCGCCACTTCGGGCGCGGAGATCATATAATCCGGGCGGTGGTGCTCACCCAGGGCGAAAACATCCAGCCCCAGTTCATCGGCCAGTTTGGCTTCGGCCAGCAGTTCCTGCATCCGGAGATGCGCATTGCGGGCCGAACCTGTTCCCTGATCTCCAGGCGTTTCACCGAAGGTGCTGATACCGAATTCCATGTATTACAGATTATGCTATGATAGAAGATGAACTAAACCGGACATTTTTCGTGGTAGTTGATGATTTCGATGGGTGTGCGTTCAAAAACGAATCCATCGTAGGCTACGATGATCTCGTCCAGCACGGCATCAATCTCTTCCGCTGTGTTCAGTACCACCAACCTGGCCCTGAACTCCTTGATATTGGGCAAGCCTTTCAGGTAGTTCGCATAGTGGCGGCGCATTTCGAAGATCCCGGTGTGCGGCCCCTTCCATTCCACCGATTTGTGCAGGTGCTTGCGGCAGAGTTCCACCCTTTCCTGTAAAGTGGGTGAAGGCAGCAGTTCGCCGGTGGCGAAATAGTGTTTGATCTCCCGGAATATCCAGGGGTAGCCAATGGCGGCCCGGCCAATCATCATGCCATCGAGGCCGTAAGTATTTTTATAGTGAAGGGCTTTTTCCGGACTATCGATGTCTCCGTTGCCGAAGATGGGCATCGTGATGCGTGGATTGTCCTTTATTTTGGCGATCCAGCTCCAGTCGGAATGTCCTTTGTACAACTGGCAGCGGGTGCGGCCATGTACGGTAAGCGCCTGCACGCCAATGTCCTGGAGCCTTTCAGCCACTTCGAGAATATTGATGGAATCGTGGTCCCAGCCCAGCCTCGTTTTCACCGTAACGGGTAGGGAGGTGGATTTGATGACGGCGGTGGTAAGCCTTACCATCAGGTCCACATCTTTCAGAACGCCGGCGCCGGCGCCTTTGGTCACCACTTTTTTCACCGGGCACCCGAAATTAATATCGAGCAGATCGGGCTGCACGGTTTCCACGATTTTGGCGCTCAGCGCCATCGCTTCTTCGTCGCCCCCGAATATCTGGATGCCCACGGGGCGTTCGTAGTCGAAAATGTCCAGTTTTTTGCGGCTCTTGATCGCATCGCGGATCAATCCTTCCGAAGAAATGAACTCGGAATACATCAGGTCGGCGCCATTGTCTTTACATACCGCACGGAAAGGCGGATCGCTCACATCTTCCATGGGCGCCAGCAGCAAAGGAAAATCAGGCAGGGAAAGTGGTCCAATATTCACCATAACAACTCATTACACAGCTTAAAGCGGGTACAAATAACCGGGTTAGCGTATATTGCACCGGTACCGCCCCGGGAACTGCGTGCAAAGATACGGCATCCCCGTGGCAGCAAACACAGATTCATGCGATACCTCCGATTTTACACCCCCATGTTCCAGTTTTCGGCGTTCATGGGCATTTTCCTGGGGCTCTACCTGATATTCATGGCCGGACTGATGTTGTTCGGCGGGGATATCAGCCAGATCACGGAACTGAAACCCGAAACGGCTACACCGGCACTGGTGCAGAAATTCAAACTGATCCAGTTCGCCAGCGCGGTATGCACGTTTATTGTACCGGCCTTTCTTTTCAATTACCTCTCTGATGCACGGCCTTTTCAATATGCGGGATTCCGGAAAAATACCCATCCGGCACTCCTGTTGTTTACGGTGCTGATCCTGGTGGCCTCTCTCCCTATGGTGGGACTGATTGGCGAATGGAACAGCCAGTTCACCTGGGGCATGGCCCAGAAAGAAATTGAGGCCATCGAAGAACGCTACAACAACTCCATGGCCATTATCCTGAAAATGGACGGCATCGGCGACCTGGTGGTGAACCTCCTCCTTACAGCCGCGCTGCCCGCGCTTGCGGAAGAATTCTTTTTCAGGGGCACCCTCCAGCAATGTTTGTTCAGGTGGTGGAAAAGTCCGTTCGGCGCGGTACTGGGTTCCAGTATCTTCTTCGCCCTCATGCACGCCACGTTCTATAAGTTGATTCCCATCCTGTGCATGGGCATTGTGCTGGGCACACTGTTCATGGTTACGCGGAACATCTGGTGCAGCATCCTGTTCCATTTTCTTTTCAATGGCATGCAGATTGTGGTATTGTACCTCGCGCAACACAATAAAATCAAAGGATTTGATCCGGCCAAACAGGAAATCTCTTTCCCGGTATGGGCCGGTATTGCGGGACTGGCGGCGGTGGTGCTGCTTTTCGCCTACCTTCAGAAAGAAAAACGGAGATGGATACCCGCATCCGTTTTCCGCGAACAGCAAACACCTGCTGAATAACCAAACCATTTTACATGGCGCTCAACCTTCAGACATTTAAAACACGTGCTTTATCCGCCATCATCTTCGCGGTGATCATGCTGGCCGGACTTCTATTGAATTACTGGAGTTTTTTCCTGTTGTTCTCGGTGGTGCATTTCGGTTGCTGGTTCGAATACCAGAAGTTGGTAGAGAAGATTCATCCCGCCTACAAACAAATCTCTTCTTTTCACCGGTACATCGTACCCCTGATCGGCTTTTCGCTGATGCTCTTTTCCGCAGGGGAAACGCTGGCCATCGGCAGCTTCAGCCTGCATTCACTGGGTTGGTGGCTGCTGCTGTTGCTGGTATTGATGCTGCCACTGGGCGAACTGCTTTTTGCAAAGCAAACTTCATTGAAATGCTACGGCATTTCGTTGCTGGGACTCGTTTATATTTCCATGAGCTGGTCCATGCTGGTGTTACTGCGCGATCAGTTCACGGTACAGTTTCCCGGTTTTGAAACGCAGGATTACGGCAAATGGGTGGTATGTATATTGGTGTTCTCCATCTGGATCAACGACACGATGGCTTACATTGTAGGTTCGCTGATCGGGAAAACCCCTTTCTCGCCCATCTCCCCTAAAAAAACCTGGGAAGGCACCATTGGCGGGGCAGTGCTGGCCATTGTGGTGATCACGACCGCTGCTTATTTTATGGGCCTCAATTATGTGGAATGCGGCGTCATCGCGGCCATCGCAGCAGTATTCGGCACGCTGGGCGATCTGCTGGAAAGTAAACTGAAACGCATGGCCGGCATCAAAGACAGTGGTAACATCCTTCCCGGCCATGGCGGCTTTCTCGACCGGTTCGACTCCTTACTGATCGCCACACCGGTGGTATGGCTGTATTTCTTCCTGTTCCAATAATTCCGCTTCCATAATATTTGCGCTAACTTTGCCCCACAATTTCCGTATATGACCATACACAAAGAAGGGTACGCTTCCATTGCCATCGCAGCCCTCGTATTAGGATTGCTCAACGTGGTCCTTTTTTATTCTATCCCCGAATCATTCTCCTGGATCACCTGGCTGATCCTGGTGTTGAGTATAGGCTTCTGGCTTTTCATTGTTTCTTTTTTCCGTATTCCCAACCGTCCGCTCACCATTCACAACGACCAGATTATTTGTCCGGCCGATGGAAAAGTCGTGGTGATAGAAGAGGTTTTTGATGAAGAATATTTTAAAGCGAAGCGGTTGCAGGTCTCTATTTTTATGAGTCCCGCCAATGTACACGTGAACCGTCATCCCGTTACCGGGAAAGTGGTGTACAGCCAGTACCACAAGGGCAAATACCTGGTGGCCTGGGACCCGAAGTCCTCTACCGACAACGAACGCCATTCCATTGTAATTGATAAGAACGGGAAAGAAGTGCTGGTAAAACAGATTGCCGGAGCCGTTGCCCGCCGCATCGTAAACTACTGCAAAGCCGGAGATCCTGCGGAACAGGGACAGGAACTGGGCTTCATCAAGTTCGGCAGCCGTGTGGACCTGTTGCTCCCACTGGGCACAAAGGTTTCTGTAGGCCTGAACCAGCACGTGAAAGGCGGGGTTACGGTGTTGGGTGAGTGGTAAGTTAGCCTGTGGCTTACGAAAATAGCACGGATTTCGCTATCTTCTGTACATGAACTTCCTCGCACATGCTTACCTTTCTTTCAACGATCCCGGCATCCTCGCCGGGAACATGATCAGCGATTTTGTAAAAGGAAGAAAGAAATTCGACTACCCCGACGCCATCCGGCTGGGCATTGAGCTTCACCGTGAAATAGATGCATTCACCGACGCCCATCCCGCCACAAAGGCAGCCGCCACATTTTTCAGGAAAGATTACCGGCTCTACGCGCCCGCATTCATCGATATTGTGTACGATCATTTCCTGGCGAACGATGTGGCCGTCTTCCTTACAGCGCAACACCTGCACCGCTTTTCGGGCGATACCTACCAACTGCTGGAACCGGTCTCCCCTTATTTCCCCCAACATTTCCAGCGCATGTTCCCTTACATGAAGGCGCAGAACTGGTTGTACAACTACCGCTTTGAAGAAGGCATCCGGAATAGTTTTGAAGGACTGGTGCGCCGGGCAGCCCACCTCGAAGATGCACGACCCGCCTTTGACGTACTGATGCGCCATTACGAAGCGCTGGCCAACTGCTACCAGGAATTCTTCCCGCAACTTAAACATTATGTACAGCAACGGTTTGAACTGATGAACAAGCGGTTTTAACGCTTATCTTTGTCGCAAACCACATTTCATGAAGCGCCTTCTTATTGTTGCGTTGGCCGGCTTTCTTACCGTAACGGCATCTGCCCAGAATGGCAAAGGTCCCGCTGTTGATAAGTCCACGATGGACATGAGTTATTACCCTTCCAATTATCCTGTGCTGAAAATACAGGGGAAGGCCGCGGAACCACTCCTGGCCCGCGTTATCTACAGCCGCCCGCAGCGCAACGGCCGCAAAGTGTTTGGCGAACTGGTGGAATTCAACAAAGTATGGCGGCTTGGCGCGAATGAAGCTACCGAAGTGGAATTCTACAAAGACGTGAGCTTTAACGGAAAACCCGTGAAAAAAGGCAGGTACACGCTGTATGCCATTCCACTGGCCGACAAATGGACCCTGATCCTGAACAAAGACCTCGACACCTGGGGCGCATTCAAATACGATCCTTCCAAAGATGTGCTGCGTACCGACGTGAAGCCCGAGAAACTCAACGAACCCTCCGAAACATTCTCCATCTTTTTCGATAAAATGAACAGGACCACCGCCGCCATGTACATTTCATGGGACGATACCCGGGTGACCGTTCCCATTGGTTACTGATTCCAAACCCCATGAATATTACCATGAAGCCAGCCTCCAGCTTATTGTATATTGCCTTATCGTTCCTCGCCGCCTGCAACAGCAGCACGCCAACACCGGCACCCGACTCCAGCGCAGCCAGGAAAACGAACGGCGGTTCCGCGTCACAGATCATTGTGAACCCCAAACCGGTTTCGGGGATATTCGACCAGTCGCCGATGGACATGATCTACTTTCCCACCGAATTCCCCAAGCTCAAGAGCCAACGGCAAGCCTCTGGTGATCCCAAAGTAAGGGTAATATACAGCAGACCCCAACGCCACAACCGAGCCATATTCGGCGGATTGCAGAAATACGGACAACCCTGGAGAATGGGCGCCAACGAAGCCACCGAGATTCAGTTGTTTTCACCCGCCACAGTGAACGGCCAGAAGATCGCCAAAGGAACCTATACCCTCTATTG
>CAMLPA010000009.1 GCA_946481605.1 uncultured Flavihumibacter sp.
TGATCGTAATGTTCATCCACGTAGTGGATGGTGATGCCACTTTCTTTCTCCCTCGCGTTCACTACGGCCTCATGCACAAAACTGCCATACATGCCCTTTCCGCCAAATTTGGGCAGCAATGCCGGGTGAATGTTTACGATGGCCTGGGGATATGCATTGATGAGGGCGATGGGCACTTTCCAGAGAAAGCCGGCCAACACGATAAATGAAATGCCTTTCTGTTGCAGGTCGGGAACATAAGCGTCGCCTCTGAAAAAACGTTCCTTCTCTATATTAAGTGTATCGATGCCTTCTTTCACGGCAATATTCAAAACGCCCGCGCCAGGCTTATTGGTAACGATCAGTGCGATTTTAACGGAAGGATGGTTCCTGAAATGGTCGATGATCTTCTGTGCGTTTGATCCGGTGCCTGATGCGAAGATGGCCAGTTTTTTCATGTTCCAAAGCTAAAATCAAACTTCAATAGCACAAAATGAATGTAATGTTATGCCAAAAAAGCAGTATCTATGTGCCGTTTAGGGATTGTTAAAGTGCAATGGTACTATTCAACAATGGAGTTGGAATAATCACGACTAAGGAAAAAATACCATGTATGAAATCGGCTGAAACCCGCGTCAATACTGGCAAAAAAAAAATTTAACAGGTTGCGAATTTGTCAACATCGTGTCATATTTTTGCAGCCGACTTTGGATATTTTTCCACATCCCAAACCAATTATTGTGGATATGATGCATAATAGACCGTCTGCCAAAAAAGTAATTTTTAGTCTTCTGCTCGCTACAGTTTTCTCCTTTGGTACTGCGGTACAAGCTCAGGATGGCAAAGCTTTGTTCACTGCCAACTGTGCTTCCTGTCACAATCCCCTGAAGGATGCGACCGGTCCCGCGCTGAAAGGAGCTGAAGCCCGCTGGGGAGACAAGGCCAAACTTCACGCATGGGTGAGGAACAGCCAGGCAGTTATAGCTAGTGGTGATAAGTACGCAAATGAACTCTTTGCCAAATGGGGTAGAGTGGCAATGACCAGTTTCCCTTCTCTGAGCGATGAAGAGATTGATGCGATCTTTAAATATGTGGAGAGCGTTCAGCCGCCTAAAGCACCTGAAGGTCCTGTAGGTGGTGCAGCCAAAGAATCAGGTGACAACAGCCTGCTCTTCGGTATCCTCACACTCGTTCTTGCGGTTGTGGCGCTGATCCTGCTTCAGGTAAACAGCAACCTCCGTAAACTGGCTGACGACAAAGACGGTATCCCCGCTTCCGAACCAGTTCCCTTCTACCGTAATAAAGCGTACATCGCACTGGTGGTAATTGTATTGTTCATCGTAGGTGGCATCTTCACCGTGAATGGCGCGATCAACTTGGGACGCAGCAAAGACTATCAGCCTGAACAGCCCATCTATTATTCCCACAAGGTACACGCCGGCATCAACCAGATCAACTGTCTGTACTGCCACGGTGGTGCACAGGAATCCAAACACGCTGGTATTCCCTCCCTCAACGTATGTATGAACTGTCACATGGCCATCAACGAATACAATGGTGAGCCACTCTTTACCGAAGACGGAAAAGAAGTGAACGGTACGGCTGAAATTCAGAAACTCTATAAGTATGCAGGCTTCGATCCAGCAGTTTCAAAACAATGGGATCCTTCCAAAGCGAAGCCGATTGAATGGGTGAAAATCCACAACCTACCCGACCACGTTTACTTTAACCACGCGCAGCACGTTACGGCCGGTAAGGTTCAGTGCCAGACCTGCCACGGTGAAATCCAGAACATGGGTGAAGTGAAGCAATTTACCGACCTGAGCATGGGCTGGTGTATCAACTGCCACCGCGAAACAAAGGTGCAGTTCGTGGAAAACAAATTCTACAGCATTTACGAGAAATTCCACGATGAGATCAAGCAGAAGAAAAGAGATGGTGTAACCGTGGAAGAAATCGGTGGAACAGAGTGCCAGAAATGTCACTACTAAGCGAAACAACAGACCAAAGTAATTCATAGTATAATCGTAGAAACAGAGGGATGACCGCGCAAGCAGCGCTCTTTGTACAAGTCAACTAAATGAATATGGAGCAAAAAAAGTACTGGCAAAGTTTTGGAGAGCTGAACAACAGTGAAGCCCACAAAAAACAGGCTCAAAATGAATTCCAGGAAGATCTGCTGCCCTTGGAGGATCTGGATGGTAAGGGCCTGCTTGATGCGAAGGCTCCCCGCCGTGACTTTTTGAAATACCTCGGATTCAGCACCGCCGCTGCCGCCGCCGCCGCGAGCTGCGAAATCCCCGTAAAAAAAGCAATTCCCTACGTTAATAAGCCCGATAACCTGGTGGCAGGTATCGCGAACTACTATGCTACCACCTATGTACAGGATGGTGATGTGGTGCCCGTGATCGCCCGTGTGAGAGATGGCCGTCCTATTAAGGTGGAGGGGAATAATCTTTCCACCATTACTTCAGGCGCTACTTCCGCCCGCGTGCAGGCTTCCGTACTGGACCTGTATGATACCGCCCGCCTGCGTTTCCCGCTGGCCGACGGCAAGGAAGTTTCCACCCTCGAAGCTTTCGATAAAATGGTAGGTGACGCGTTCGCTTCCCTTGGTGGCGCACCCATCGTATTGCTCACCAGCACGGTTACTTCTCCTTCTTCTAAAGAAGTGATTGCGGGTTTCCTCGCGAAATACCCCGGAAGCCGTCACGTAACATTCGATGCGGTTTCTTACGCAGGTATGTTGCTGGCCAACGAAGCATCTTACGGTAAAAGAGCTATTCCTTCTTACCATTTCGATAAAGCGAAAGTAGTGGTGAGCCTTGGCGCCGATTTCCTCGGTTCATGGCTCAGCCCGGTAGAATTCGCCAAACAATATTCAACAGGAAGGAAACTGGATGAGACCAAACTCGAAATGAGCAAGCACTTCCAGTTTGAAAGTTTCCTGAGCATGACCGGCGCAAACGCCGATGAGCGCTTTACACACCGTGCCTCCGAAGCAGGTGCCGTGGCCGCCGCATTGCTGAGTGCAGTAAGAGGTCAGGGTGCAACCGGAATCGCTGACGCTGAACTGAAAAAAGGAATTGAAAAAGCTGCTGCCGCACTGAACGCTGCTAAAGGCACTGCCCTGGTGGTGAGCGGAAGCAACGATGTGAATATTCAAACCGTTGTGAACGCCATCAACGAAGCAGTTGGCGCCAACGGAACCACCATCAACTGGGCCGCTCCGGTGAACTATCGCCAGGGTATAGACGCAGATATGGTGAAACTGGTGGCCGATATGAATGCAGGCGCTATTGGCGGCCTCATCGTTTACGGTGCCAACCCCGCCTACGAATACTTCGATGCACCGAAGTTCGTTGCCGGAATCAAAAAAGTAAGGGCTACAGTGTCGCTCAGTCCCAAAATGGACGAGACCACCCAACTCTGTAAATATGTTATTTCCGATCACCACTACCTCGAAAGCTGGGGTGACGCGGAACCTAAAGCGGGTTACTATTCGCTGATGCAGCCCACCATCGCTCCCCTGTTTAAAACAAGGCAGTGGCAGGATTCTCTCCTGAAATGGAGCGGCAGCACCAACGATTACCTCGCTACACTGAAAGCATACTGGCTTGGTAAACTCGGTTCTCAGGAAGCATGGGACAAAGCCCTGCAGGATGGTGTGATCGAACCAGCAGTAGCTACCGTTTCAGGTGCTGCATTCGCAGGAAACGAAGCCGGTGCACTCGCTGCGATTTCTTCCTACAAAAAAGGAACCGGCGCTGAACTGGTGCTTTACCAAAAAACAGGTATCGGTGAAGGTAAACAGGCCAGCAACCCATGGTTGCAGGAAATGCCCGACCCCATCTCCAAAGCAACATGGGACAACTATGTGCTGATGAGCTGGAGCATGGCAAAAAGCATCGTAGGCATCGACCTTACCCACAGCGGCCAGAGCGATGATTATGAAGTGAACCGCCCCAAGCCTGTGGTAAAAGTGACCGTTTCCGGAAAAGAACCCATCGAATTGCCCGTGGTGATCATCCCGGGTATGGACAGCAATACCATCGCCATCGCCGTAGGTTACGGCCGTGATTCCAAAGTGGGTAAATCCGTGATTGGTGTGGGAAGGAACGCTTATCCCCTTGCCGCTTTCAACGGAACCACCGTTCAGTATGAACTGGCTGCTGTTACTGTAGAAAAAACCAACGCTACTTATCCTGTGGCCATTACACAGGTACACAATACTTACGAAGACCGTAAAGAAGTGGTGAAAGAAGCCTCCCTGGCAACTTTCGTTCACAACAGAGAAGTCTTCTCCGCCGACCGCAAGCACCTGGTTGAGACTTATGCGCCCAAAACAGGCAGCTACCGCGACGAGGCTTCCATGTACGACAAGGAACTGAACGAGCGTCCTGGTATCCACTGGGGAATGAGCATCGACCTCAACTCCTGTAACGGTTGTAACGCCTGCGTGGTGGCTTGTAACGCCGAAAACAACATTCCCGTTGTTGGTAAAGCGGAAGTACTACGCGGCCACGAAATGCACTGGCTCCGTATCGACCGCTACTTTGTAAGCGATGCGGCACATCCCGACAAAATCAAGGATGTGGTGTTCCAGCCGATGATGTGTCAGCACTGCGACAGTGCGCCCTGCGAGAACGTTTGTCCCGTAGCCGCCACCAACCACAGTTCTGAAGGGCTGAACCAAATGACTTACAACCGTTGTATCGGGACAAGATATTGTGCGAACAACTGTCCGTATAAAGTACGTCGCTTCAACTGGGCTGATTACACCGGAGCGGATAGCTTCAAAGGCAACCAGGACGAAGCTTCAGATGTGATCCTGGAAATGAACGACGACCTCACCCGTATGGTGCTGAACCCGGATGTTACCGTGAGAAGCCGTGGTGTGATCGAAAAATGTTCTTTCTGCGTACAACGCCTGCAGGAAGCGAAACTCGAAGCCAAAAAAGCCGGTCGCCCCGTACAGGACGGCGAAGCGAAAGTGGCCTGTGCTACCGCCTGCGCCAGCGATTGTATCGTATTCGGTGATGTGAACGACAAAAACAGCCGCGTACGCAAGATGAGGGACGAACATCCGAACAGGTTGTTCCATGTCCTGGAATCAGTGCACACCCTGCCGAACGTGAGCTACCTGGCTAAAGTGCGCAATACAGATGAAGTGGAAATGGCAGATGCACACCATGCAGCCCCCGCTGAACACGGAGCAGAACATGGCACAAAGAAAGAAGCGGAGGCGCACCACTAAGAAAACGGATCCTTAAAGACAGATCATAACTCAGTACAGAAGCGAAAAGCAGACAAAATATGGCATCATTAAAGTACGAATCACAGTTAAGAGAGCCATTGGTGAACGGCACCAAAGATTACCACCAGGTAACCGAAGACATCGTTCGCCCTATTGAAGCCAAGCCGGCCCGACTGTGGTATGTAGGTTTCTACATTTCCGTGGCCCTGTTGTTGTTCGGTGTGTATTCCGTTTACCGTGAGGTGGCTTACGGTATCGGGGAATGGAACCTGAACAAGACCATCGGATGGGGTTGGGACATCACCAACTTCGTATGGTGGGTAGGTATCGGTCACGCGGGTACGCTGATCTCCGCGATCCTCCTCCTGTTCCGTCAGGGTTGGAGAACTGGGGTGAACCGCGCTGCGGAAGCGATGACTATCTTCGCCGTAATGTGTGCCGGTCAGTTCCCGATCTTCCACATGGGTCGTGTATGGATGGCCTTCTTCGTACTGCCTTACCCCAACAGCCGCGGTCCGCTGTGGGTGAACTTCAACTCACCTTTGCTTTGGGACGTGTTCGCGATCTCTACTTACTTCACGGTATCCCTGTTGTTCTGGTACTCAGGTCTTCTGCCCGACTTCGCTACCGTTCGTGACCGTGCAAAAACAAAATTCAGAAAAATGATGTATGGTGTGGCCGCCTTCGGATGGACAGGCTCCACCAAACACTGGCAACGCCATGAAGCGCTTTCGCTGGTACTGGCCGGTTTGAGTACACCACTCGTACTTTCCGTACACACCATCGTATCGTTTGACTTCGCCACCTCTGTAATTCCCGGATGGCACACCACCATCTTCCCACCATACTTCGTTGCGGGTGCGATCTTCTCTGGTTTCGCCATGGTGCAAACCCTGATGATCATCGTTAGAAAGATTCTTTATCTGGAAGATTATATCACACTGGGCCACATTGAAGCGATGAACAAGGTAATCGTACTCACAGGTTGTATTGTGGGTTGTGCTTACCTCACCGAATTGTTCATTGCCTGGTACTCTGGTGTGGAATACGAAAGATATGTGTTCTTCGAGAACCGTGCCGATCCGCTGAGTCCATACGGATGGAGCTACTGGCTGATGATGACCTGTAACGTGGTATCACCGCAGTTGTTCTGGTTCCGCAAGCTCAGGAGGAACATCGCGTTCACCTTCTTCATGAGTATCATCGTGAACATCGGGATGTGGTTCGAACGTTTCGTGATCATCGTAACTTCTTTGTACCGCGATTACCTGCCTTCATCCTGGTCGGCTTACTACAGTCCGTCCATCTGGGAGATCGGCTTCTATCTCGGAACCTTCGGTTTGTTCTTTACCTGTTTCTTCCTGTTCGCCAAATATTTCCCTGTAATTGCGATCGCGGAGATCAAACACGTACTGGCTACCACAGGTGAGGCACAGAAAGAGAAGATGGAAGTGATTGAGACCACAAGCGTGAATGATTTCGCACATGACCATGCGCATCACCACTAGGAAGACACGGTAACAAATTGAATTATTATTAATTGAAGAATAATGGCTGTTAAAAAATTCGTAGTAGGTTGTTTCAGTGAAGAGGCTACACTGTTTCCTGCGGTAAAAAAGGTACGCACAGCGGGTTATAAAATCCACGATGTGTACACGCCGTATCCTGTGCATGGTCTGGATCATGCGCTGGGCCTTCGCGAGACGAGCCTTCACACGGCAGGTTTCATTTACGGCATCACAGGAACTACCACGGCGCTTAGCTTTATGGGTTGGGTCTTCACAAAAGACTGGCCGATGAACATTGGTGGCAAACCGCATTTCCCGCTGCCAGCGTTCATTCCCATCACGTTTGAGCTGACGGTGTTGTTTTCCGCGGTAGGAATGGTACTTACTTTCTGCTACCTGTGCCAGTTGGCGCCTTTCGTGAAAAAGCACCATTTCCACGCACGTGCCACAGATGACCTGCATGTAATGGCCATTGAATGTACTTCCAAAACCAATGAGGCCGAAGTAATGGCATTCCTCGAAGCCAATGGCGCGCAGGAAGTGCATACGCAGATGGCTGAAACCGGTTGGTGGCTGGGCCGCTACGACAAGGAAACAAAATTGTCTGAAGCAAAAGGTGTACGCCAGGAAGGACATTAATCATTTAAATGAGCAGCAGGCTGATCCGGGTAACCGGCCAGCTAAAAAAATACCATCGGATGAAGAAATTATCAATCATAGCAGTTGTTACCGGCGCCGTAGTACTGGCCGCCTGCAGCGATGTAAAGCGCAAGCCCGGGAAAATATATATGCCCGATATGGCTTACAGCCGTGCATACGAGGCTTATTCGGTAACCGAGGAGCAACGCGCCGAATTGAAAAAGCAAGGGATCAATTTCAGCAACCTGCCTGTGGAAGGAACCATCAGCCGCGGCGAAATGCTTCCTTACAGCCTGAAAAATGATTCCGCAGGTTATGCCCTCAGTGCAGGAATCAGGAACCCGCTGCCCGCGCTCACCGAACAGGAGATGCAGGAAACCGAAAGGCTCTACCTCATCAACTGCGGTATCTGCCATGGTCAGGCGCTCGACGGAAACGGTCCGTTGTACAAAGATGGCGCTGGTCCTTACCCCGCCGCGCCACGGAACCTGCTGGACGACTATTCTAAAAAGCTCGCCGACGGTACCATGTTCCACGTGATGACTTACGGCCGGAACCTGATGGGCAGCTACGCTTCTCAATTGACACGCAAGCAAAGATGGATGATCGTTAGCTATATCAGGAACAAGCAGGGACTTGGCGGCGCAACAGCAGCCGCAGCTTCGGATTCCACCGCAGCGGCCCCTAAAGCAGATTCAACAGCAACGAAGTAAACCAAAACAGCATTTCGAAAAATCATTAAATAACAGTTGATAATGGCTATCAGAGAACAATTTCAAATCACCGGCAGGATGCGCAACTGGGGACTGGGATTAACAGCGGTAGGCGCACTCGCGCTGATCCTGGGAGTCTTCACCCTCGGTATGAGTAAAGATGAGCATGAAGTAGCGCGCTTCTGGGCCGTTCTGTTGCAAAACAGCGTATTCTTCCTGCTGGTAGTGAACGCCGCCATGTTCTTTATTTGCGCCACCACCCTCGCAATGGGCGGATGGCAGGTGGCTTTCAGAAGAGTTCCCGAAGCCATTTCAGCGCTGGTTCCTGTTTTCGGTATCCTCGCCTTCATCGTGCTGATGGGTATTGTACTCGGTCACCAACACCATATTTACCACTGGCTCGATAAGGAGCATGTGGAGCATGACCCTATTCTGAAAGGAAAATCCGGGTTCCTGAACGCAGGTTTCTTCACTACCTGGACAGTCATCACACTGGTATTGTGGAGCTTCCTGGGCTGGAAAATGCGGAAAATGTCTTATGACTCCGATAAGAACGGTGTGATGAGCAAAGAACAAGGCCAGAAATTCATCTGGAAGAACACGGTTTGGGCCGGTCTGTTCCTCGTGTTCTTTGGTTTAACCGTTGCCTCCACCATTCCCTGGCTCTGGATCATGAGTATTGACGCGCACTGGTTCTCTACCATGTTCAGTTGGTACACTTTCGCGAGCACCTTTGTTTCAGGTATGGCGCTGATCGCCCTGTTCGTGGTGTTCCTGAAAAACAACGGTTACCTGGAATATGTAAACAACGAGCACCTGCACGATATCGGTAAGTTCATGTTCGCATTCTCTATCTTCTGGACCTACCTCTGGTTTTCCCAGTTCATGCTGATCTGGTACGCCAACTTCCCTGAAGAGACCATTTACTTCAAGGCCAGGCTGGAAGGCCCGTACAGGGGACTGTTCTTCTTCAACCTGATCGTGAACTTCGTGGCGCCGATCCTGATCCTGATGTCACGCAATTCAAAAAGAAACTATTCCGTTGTAACATTTATGGCGGTACTGATCATATTCGGTCACTGGATTGATGTGTACCTGATGGTGCAGCCCAGTGTGCAGAAAGAACATTTCCACCTGAACTGGTTCGATTTCGGCATCGCGGTATTGTACGTTGGACTGATTATTCTGCTGGTGGGAAGGCAGCTTACAAAGCATTCCCTGCTCGCGAAGAACCATCCTTTCCTGAAAGAAAGTATTATTCACCATACTTAATCCGGAAAGTTCAGTAAACGAAAAGAGGAAGAAGCCATTTTATTTAGAAACTTTGTTTAATAGATCAATATCATGTATTTATTAATTGTTACAGTAGTAGTATTGGTTTTTGTAGTGATCTTCCAGATTGCCAAAGCCAGTGAATACGTGTCTGTACTGAAGGGCGAAGAAAGAACGCGCCAGCAGAGCAACCGTATCAACGGTTTCCTGATGGTAGGTTTCCTGCTGCTCGGATTGGTAGGCGTATGGTGGTGCAACGACCTGCTGTACAACAAGACCCTTTTGCCCCAGGATTCCGCCTCCGTGGAAGGTGAACTGATTGACAGGATGATGTGGATCACCCTCGCAGTTACCGGCGCCGTGTTCATTATCACACAGATCATACTGTTTGTGTTCGCTTTCAAATACCAGGAAAAGCCCGGTCAGAAAGCGTTCTACTACCCACACAACAACAAACTCGAACTTTTGTGGACCGTTGTTCCTGCCCTGGTGCTCACTACCATGGTTGGTTTCGGTCTGAAATACTGGTTCCGTATTACTTCCGACGCGCCTGAAAATGCACTGGTGGTGGAAATTACTGGTAAGCAGTTCAACTGGCTGTATCGTTATGCAGGTAAAGACCAGCAGTTCGGTAAGAAATATTACAAGAATATTGACGACTCCAAGTCAAATGAACTGGGGCTTCTCTGGGATGATCCCGCCGCACAGGATGATGTTACGCCTACGGTGATGTACATCGTGAAGAACCGTCCCGTGAAATTGGTGATCAACTCCCGTGATGTGGTACATGATGTGGGTCTGGCGCACTTCCGTATGAAGATGGATGCGGTACCCGGAACCCCTACAACGATGTGGTTCACCCCGAAGTTCACCACTGCGGAAATGAAGGAAAAGACGAACAATCCCAACTTCACCTACGAAATTTCCTGCGACCAGATGTGCGGCAAAGGGCACTACTCCATGAGAGGGGTGATTGAGGTGGTAACCCAGGAAGAATTCGACCTGTGGATGATGAAGCAGAAACCACAGTACCTGGTGGCGCATCCCGATAAGGATCCGGCCAACCAGAAGCCTGCCGGAACACCAGCCGGTGATTCCACTGCTACCAAAAGCATTGCCCAAAACTAATTTGAACAAGAGACGCGAAGTTTATTAAGGTTATTGAAAAAAACATTCTCATGAGCAACGAAGCCACAATACACGCACACGGAACAGAACATGCGCACGATGTGCACCACGACAGCCATGGTGATCATCACCATCATGAGACCTTCATTTCGAAGTACATCTTCAGTATGGATCACAAGATGATCGCCAAGCAATTCCTGGTAACAGGGATCATCTGGGCCATCATCGGCGGTCTGTTCTCCGTGATCTTCCGTTTGCAACTCGGCTACCCCGATCAAACCTTCCCCTTCCTGGAAGACCTGCTCGGTAAATGGGCCAAAGGCGGCAAACTGAACGCTGAATTCTACTATGCACTCGTTACCATGCACGGAACCGTACTCGTGTTCTTCGTACTGACAGCGGGCCTCAGCGGGACGTTCTCCAACTTCCTCATTCCCCTGCAGATCGGTGCACGCGATATGGCTTCGCCTTTCATGAATATGCTGAGCTACTGGTTCTTCTTCCTGGCCAGCGTGGTAATGTTCTCTTCTATCTTCGTACAAACAGGCCCTGCGAGTGGCGGATGGACCTCTTATCCTCCGTTAAGCGCCCTCGGCGCGGCTTCTGAAGGCTCTAAAGTGGGTATGGACCTCTGGCTCGTTTCCATGGCGCTCTTCGTGGTATCTTCCCTGCTGGGCGGCCTGAACTATATTTCAACCGTATTGAACATGCGTACCAAAGGTATGAGCATGACGAGGTTGCCGCTCACCATCTGGGCGTTCTTCTTCACCGCTGTACTGGGTGTACTTTCTTTCCCTGTATTGCTGAGCGGATTCATCCTGCTGCTGTTCGACCGCCACGGCGGTACCAGCTTCTACCTCAGCGATATCTTCATTTCAGGTGTGGGTGCCCTTCCCAACGAAGGTGGTAGCGCTATCCTTTACCAGCACTTGTTCTGGTTCCTGGGACACCCTGAGGTGTACATCATCCTGCTCCCTGCGATGGGTATGGCTTCGGAGATTCTTTCTACCAACGCCCGCAAACCCATCTTCGGATACATGGCCATGGTGGCCTCCCTGTTTGCGATCACTGTACTGGCGTTCCTCGTATGGGCACACCACATGTTCGTGACAGGTCTGAACCCCTTCCTCGGCGCGTTCTTCGTACTGCTTACGCTGCTCATCGCGGTACCTTCCGCCATCAAGGTGTTCAACTGGCTCACCACCATCTGGAGGGGTAACATCAGGTTTACACCCGGGATGCTTTTCGCGATCGGTTTCGTGAGCCTGTTCATCTCCGGCGGTCTTACAGGGATCTTCCTTGGTAACTCTACCCTGGACATTCACCTGCACGATACCTACTTTGTAATTGCCCACTTCCACATTGTAATGGGTGTATCAGCGTTCTTCGGCATGTTCGCCGGGGTGTACCACTGGTTCCCCAAAATGTTCGGACGTTACCTGAATAACACACTGGCCTACATTCACTTCTGGATCACGCTGATCGGTGCTTACCTGATCTTCTGGCCCATGCACTATGAAGGATTGGCCGGTATGCCCCGCCGTTACCTCGATTACAGCGGATGGGAATCGTTCAAACAATTCGTGGAACTGAACAAGTTCATCAGTATTGTAGCAATCCTGGTATTCGCGGTGCAACTGTTGTTCGTATTCAACTACTTCTATTCCATGTTCAAGGGAAGAAAAGTAACGGACACCAACCCGTGGAAATCCACTACGCTGGAATGGACCACCCCCATCAATCCTGGTCACGGCAACTGGCCTGGTGAAATTCCTGAAGTACACCGTTGGGCGTACGATTACGGAAAGGATGGCAAGGACTTCATTCCGCAAACGGAGCCGGTTCATCCTCAGGAAAGCAAGCACTAAAGATATTTGGCAATGCCCTGAACCAGTGTCAGGGCATTTTTTTCAGATTCAGATTTAAACCGGAAGGAGGAAGATTTTGAGCGAAAAAGCAACCAGGCACTCTAAAGTGCGCGATTACATGTTGCTCATGAAATTCACACTGAGTTTCACGGTGGTCTTCTCCTGTGTGATCAGTTATCTCCTGGTGCCCGGGGTGTTCTTTAACCTTAAAATGGTGTCGCTGCTGTTTTTGGGTGGTATGCTGGTAACGGGTGCGGCCAACGCCATCAACCAGATTGTGGAGAAGGATACGGACGCGATGATGAAACGTACCGCCGTAAGGCCCATCGCCTCTGGCAGAATGAGTGTTACGGAAGGTTGGCTGTTTGTTTGGGTCGCCGGAATAGCCGGAACCCTGATTATGTGGTATTATTTCAACTGGATGGCCGCCTTATGGTCGGTATTCAGTTTGTTTTTATACGCTTACATCTATACGCCACTGAAGAAAGTAAATTCAGTAGCAGTATTGGTGGGAGCGGTTCCCGGGGCGCTTCCCTGCCTTATTGGCTGGGTGGCTGGCGCTGATGCGCATACGCCGGGTGGATGGGTGCTCTTTGCCATACAGTTTTTCTGGCAACTGCCGCATTTCTGGGCCATCGCCTGGGTGGCGCATGGAGATTATTCCCGCGCGGGATTCAAATTTATGCTCCCCACAGCTGAAGGTCCAACAAAGTTTACGGCAGTACAAACGATCATGTATTCAGCCCTGCTTATCCCGATTTGTATCCTTCCCTATGTATTGGGAATGAGTGGGAAAGCGAGCCTGATCCTGATTTTCTTCGCCAACCTGTACATGGTATTGCAATGTGTACGGCTTTTCAGAAGAATGGATGTGCCTTCGGCCAGAAGGGTAATGTTTACAAGCTATCTCTATCTCCCGATTGTGCTGTTGTTTTTGCTGTGGGATAAGGGAGAACTCGGTGGATCGTTGTCCGTTTTGCTTGGACTTTATGGAAAATAGAACAGATTTTTAATTTCTTAATAAGTGAAGAATGAACCTGACCATGAGTGAACAAAGAAAAAAGATACACCCCCACAAGTTTACCATGTGGATCGCGCTGGGCAGCATCATTATGATGTTCGCCGGTTTAACGAGTGCGTATATTGTAAAAAGGAACCAGGGCAACTGGCAGGAGTTCCGCATTCCTATGGAGTTTTATTATTCCACCGCGGTAATCCTGGTAAGCAGCCTCACGATCCAGATGGCGCTGCGCGCCTTTAAAGACCGTGAAATGGTGAAGTACAGAAGGCTCATCACCATCACAGCCCTGCTGGGTGTGGTATTTATGGTGATGCAGTGGTTTGGTTTCGGGGAATTGTACCAGACGGGTATCCGTTTAGACGGAAACGTCTCCGGGTCTTTCCTGTTCGTGATCACCGGGCTGCACATGGTACACGTATTGGGTGGGGTGGTAGCGCTGATTGTGATGTTCTTTAAAGCGTTCAGAAGACAAAAAAGAACATACAGCTCAGTAGGCATAGAAGTGGCGAGCACGTACTGGCATTTTGTGGATATACTCTGGATTTATCTTTTCGTGTTTTTTCTGTGGATCCAGTAGCAATAAAATTGACGGAAAATTAAACAGTTAACAGGATTGTAAATTAAATTTGCGAATCTATTAAAACAATCACATGGCACAAGCAGTTCCAACCGGACAAAAGCTGTGGGGCGGAGGAAAAAGCCCTTTCAATGTAGAGTACGGCAAGTTGATGATGTGGTACTTCCTGATGAGTGATGCCTTTACATTTGGCGCGTTCCTCATTTCTTATGGAACCATCCGCTTCGCTACCAACGGATGGCCCGACCCCAACGAAGTATTCCAGTCGTTCCCCGGACTTGGTTCAGGCTACCCCCTGCTGTTCGTGAGTGTGATGACCTTCATCCTGATCATGAGTTCCGTAACCATGGTACTGGCCGTACACGCGGGACACAACAACGACAAACAAGGTGTAATCAAAAATATGGTTTGGACCATTATAGGTGGACTGGCATTCCTCGGTTGCCAGGCCTGGGAATGGACACACCTGCACCACGAAGGCGCCTGGTGGGGCATGAACCCCTTCCTGAACGCTGATGGTACACAAGCGACCACCAACTTCACCAACTTCTTCTTCACCATCACCGGTTTCCACGGTTTCCACGTATTCTCCGGTGTGGTAATCAACATCATCATGCTGATCATGACCATCAACGGCGTGTTCGAAAAGAAAGGGCATTACCTGATGATCGAAAAAGCCGGGTTGTACTGGCACTTCGTTGACCTCGTATGGGTATTCGTATTCACCTGCTTCTACCTGCTTTAATCACCAATTCAAGAAGATATTATCATGGAACACAACCAACATACAGCACACGCGGAAAACCACGGCGGAGGAACCAAAGAAATCTGGAGAACCTTCTGGATACTGCTGATTCTTACCATCGTAGAACTCGCACTCGGTTACTGGATCATCGGTATGCCACATGGCGGACTGCTCACCGGTATCAAAGGAGCGATCATCATCCTGATGCTGGCCAAAGCTTTCTATATCGTGGCCTACTTCATGCACCTGAAGCATGAACTGAAAACGATCATCATGACCATCGTGGTGCCCCTGTTCCTCTTCGTTTGGTTCATCATCGCCTTCCTGGCAGATGGTAATTCTTACAAGAACCTGAAGAACGAATACGATCCTTACCACAAGGAGCAATCCACCAAAAAAGTGGAGAAGAAAGAACATGGCGCGCACGAGGAACACAAGCCCGAAGCGCAGAAAGAAGGTGCGATGGATTAACCCGGATTTGAAAGGAACTTTTTATATTTTTCAGAACCATCGCAGCTATGCGGTGGTTTTTTATTAAACGATTTGAAGTGAAAAAGAGTGCGTTACTGGCCCTGTGCATCGCGATCCTGTTACCGGTGGTAAGCTATTTCATCGTGAAATCTTTCAGCGATGATTCCTATGCCATGCCCCGCCGGTTTTATTATGATACCGTGCTTACCAAAGTGGTGGATGGAAAAACGACCACCGATACAGTATGGCATAAAATACCTGCGCTTCCACTGGTTAACCAACTGGGCGATACGGTAAGTTTTGAAGACCTTCCAGGTAAAGTGATTGTGGCGAACTTTTTCTTCACCCGCTGCCCCACTATCTGCCCCAGGCTCACCACCAGTATGAAAGGATTGCAGGACGCGCTGAAGTTGAAAAGCCAGACCAGGATGATCGATACCACATTCGTTCATTTCCTTTCCTACAGTATTGATCCGCAGCGAGACAGTGTTCCCGTGCTGAAAAACTATGCGGACCGATATGGCGTGAACCACGATGTATGGTGGATGCTTACCGGCGATAAGAAATCTATCTACGACCTGGTGCTGAACGAATACAAACTTGCATTGGTGGATGGAGAACATGTAGACAGTGCCTTTATCCACAGCGAAAAATTCGTCCTCCTCGATAAAGACCGTGTGATCCGCGGTTACTACAATGGATTAGATACTGCTTCTATGGCAACGCTGGCGGAAGACATTGTGTTCCTGATGCTGGAAAAAGACAAAAAGAAAAAACGAAACCTCTTCAGAAAATAAACCCCTCGTTATGCTCGCTCCGGTAATTAAGAAGAATGATAAGTCGGCAAGATTGCTGATCGGTGTGGTGTCCTTTGTGGTGTTCGCCGCCGTGGTATTGCTTTCGAGGGTGAAACTTGAAGTGGACCTGGGGTTTGATGTACACGTATTTGCTAAGATTAATGCCATCCTCAATACAGCTGTAACATTATTACTTGCTGCCGGACTTATTTCAGTGAAGCTGAAACGCTTCAACGCACACAAAAACATCATGCTTACAGCGATGGTTTTCTCCGCGCTGTTCCTGGTTTCTTACATCTGCTACCACCTGTTTACGGGTGAAACAAAGTTTGGTGGAACGGGCGCCATCAGAACCTTTTACTATTTCATCCTCATCACCCATATCTTCCTGGCCGCAGTGATCCTGCCTTTTATCCTGTTCACGGTTTACAGGGGGCTGACGGCTGAATTTCCCCAACACAAAAAGATCGCCCGCATCACCTGGCCGATCTGGTTCTATGTAGCGGCTACCGGTGTGATTGTTTACCTGATGATTAGTCCCTATTACGTGTAGAAGAATTGCGGTATTGTTAAACGGAAAGTTCCTTTGAGGGATCCCAGAATTTATTTTTGAAGTCTTTCACCTGATGCTCCTCCACTGTAATGCCTTCTTTCCGAAGGAGTTCTTCCATTTTCTCGGGAGGAGAAAAATGATGCCTCCCGGTAAGCAGTCCTTTGCTGTTCACCACGCGGTGGGCGGGTACTTTGGGGCGTGCCGTACCGGCCACGTTCATCGCGTAGCCTACCATCCTGGAGGAGGAGCGTGCGCCCAGGGCCGCGGCGATGGCGCCGTAGCTGGTTACCATGCCTTTTGGAATGGCCCGCACAATGGCAAATACCGATTCATAAAATGATTCCCGGTTATACGTTGGCGTTTCCTTCATGCATGCGGCGTTTTCTGTCTTCCTTGCAAACCGAACGTTTAGGTTCAGGCACGGCTTCATAATCATAAGGGCAATGCCTGCAGCCGTTGCCGCAACAATGGCCCCGTTTCAGGTGAAAAACTTCCGTTAACACCATCAGTCCGGCTTCATTAAAATAAAAATCAATTCCCTCCTTCATCGGCTGTTTCACGGAGCATTTCTTTTAAGATGGCATCTTTTTCGATGGGCAACTCAACATTTAGTCTGAACTGAAGATAATGTATCCGGTTGGACCCGGCAATGTCCAGGCTTTCATAATGGGTTTTGATCTGAAGTTCGGGATGAACGCTTTCTTCCGAGAAAACATTCTCTTTGTCAACAATCAGTTCAAGCCCGTACAATGCTATTACGGTTTTTGTAAAATGGTAGAGGCTGGGCGAATCTGTTTTCAGGTGAACAACACCATCTTTCTTCAGCAACTGCTGGTATCTCCGGAGAAACATGGGGTGTGTCAATCTTTTTTTCAGTTTAGAGAAGCGCAGTTGTGGGTCGGGGAACGTGATCCAGATTTCAGCGACTTCTTCCGCAGCGAAATATTGTGTTACCTGGTCGATCTGTGAGCGGATGAACGCCACGTTGCCGAGATTTTCCTTCAATGCTGTTCTTGCCCCAACCCAAATTCTGTTCCCTTTCAGGTCCACGCCTATAAAATTTCTTTCCGGGTACATCCTGCCCAGCCCAACGGCGTATTCTCCTTTTCCACAGGCCAGTTCCAGTGTAATGGGATTGGTGTTGCCGAAATGGTTTTTCCACTGTCCCGGCATATTGGGTGGATATTCAAAAACGTTGGAGAAACCGCGGATATCGGAGAAGCGCTCTAATTTATTCTGTCCCATAGCGCAAAGGTAAGCTGCCAGAAGAAGAAATACACCGATTGAGAAGGCCTATAAACGCTGTCTGGAAACTGGTGAATGGTGGCATCCCGGAGATGATTGTGCTCCTGCCATCTTCTTCCCCTCAACTTGTTACCTGTAAATGATTATGTAAACGGACTACAACCCTCCCGGACCAAAAAGTATTTGAACGGACAAAAGGAGCGGTAAAAACCCTGTTCTACCCCAGGGAAAACAACGTCGGTGGCACCGGTTCGGGAAACCGCTGTTAGCACGAAACACCCCCAAACCCTTGCCCCCAAAGGCTTCGGCCAAATTCCAAGGTAAAAAATCCAAAAAATGTTTAATCACTGAGATTCAGGAAGAAAAACACTGATAAAAAGCACCCAGCACCAAATGTAGATTGCAGATAATCAACAGCCAGCGTTGCGCCTCCGCGCCGTTGCGAGAAAAAAAACTTCGGAAAAAGAAAACAAAAAAATTGCAAGCCGCAACCATGTTTGTGTGGTAGAACATAGCAACGACTTGCAACTTATACGCAAAACAGAGAGCTGTAGAGGGAGGAGTCGAACCTCCACGGAGTAGTTAGCCATAGCACAAAATATTGAGTGGTCAACCCTTCCTGAAAGCATTGCTGCCCGCAGGTCTATGCTACGTTTATCCCATGATCCCCACCCCCGAGACAAGAGGGCATGTCTGCCAGTTTCATCACTCCACAGTATGTATCGGCTTCTGCCGTAAGAACTTTGATAGTGCAATATTAAGGCAATTCTCCTTTGGTTTGCAAATTATTCAAATAAAATTTTGTAATTATAGAAATTGTTCAAATATTTGTATATACGATTCGAAACCATCAAAACTGTTATCTAAAAATGGCGGCTAAATTAAATCTTGACAAACTGGATATCCAGATCATCCATGAAATGATGGAGAATGCAGAGATATCCTACGCCGATCTGGGTAAAAAACTCTTTGTTTCCGGCGGCACCATCCACGTACGCATCAAAAAACTCCAGGAATTTGGTATTGTGAAAGGCACCCGGCTCAATGTTGACCTCAAACAACTGGGCTATGATGTGATCGCTTTTATTGGCGTTTACCTCGAGAAGAGTTCACTTTATGATACCGTGGCCAAAGAACTGAAGAAGATACCACAGATTGTGCGGCTGAATTATACGACCGGCAACTATAGTATGTTCGCCGAGATCGTGTGTAAAGACATCAACCAGCTTCGTTTCGTGCTCCACGATGAATTGCAGAAAATCAAAGGTATTGAGCGTACCGAAACCTTCATTTCGCTGGAAGAAAGTTTTATCCGCAACGTGGAAGTAAGCCTGTAAACCCTGTCCGGATCATCCTTCCACAAAAAACGGCGGCATTGGTGCTTTTTATTATCTTTAAAAGTAATTCCGTCTGATGTGTGTATGCCATCATTCGGGCAGCTAAAAACACACTGATGAAAAAAATATTGTCGATTGCGTTCTTCGCTATAGCCGTATCCGGTATCATGTCTTCTTCCTGTGGAAAAGGTGGCGGGGGAGGAGATCCTCAGCCTCCGGCAGAACAAAATCTGGTAATTACGACAACACCTGCGAACGGATCCGTTTCACCGGCAGCTGCGCAGCAAACTTTTACGGTATCCATCCGTGTTGATTCCCAGATGCCTTCGCAGGGTGTAAAGATTGAAGTGTCCGCTGCTCCTGAATCGGGAGGCGCTTCTTTCTTCACGCAAACACTTACCCCGGTTACAGCGGCTACTTCCACTGTAACCATCACGGGTACTCCGGTGCAGCAATCCTGTATTGCCACTATTAAAGTAAGTTCTATTGCCAAACCCAGCAATACGGCTACCAGCTCCTACAGGTTTTCGCGGAAATAAACTCAGGACCTGGTATTGAAAGCTTCTTTTAACCCGTTTCCAACGAGGTTGAAGGCCAGTACCAGCACCATGATGGCGATCCCTGGTACCAGGGCAAGAAAAGGTTGATTGGTAATGATGAAGTTGAAGTTTTCCCTGATCATCAGTCCCCAACTGGGTTGCGG
>CAMLPA010000010.1 GCA_946481605.1 uncultured Flavihumibacter sp.
AGTTGCTCCCAAACGCTTTTCCGGGAACGCCCAGAAAGGTATTACTACTGAGAAATGTGGCGTAAATTGATAATCCAATAGCCCACCCGGGGATGAGTCCACCCGCCCGCGTAAACTGATCTGCCCCCCGGCTTTTCTTTGAAAAGTAAAACCCCACCACCACCATCCCGACCAGATAGGCTGTAATTATAGCAAGATCTATTACCGGCAAATTACTCATCAATCGTTATTTTGTCTGAGAACTGGCTTGTTTCTCAGTTACAAAAGTATCTTTAAGGGAAAAGGGTAATTTTGCGCTTCTTAACAAATTATTGTACAATGCTATCATAAACCCCATGTACTATTTAGATTTTATCAGCAGGTATTGGTGTTTTGAAAGGTTTATAATAGACGCTTTAAACAAAAAAACGGCCATCCCCTAAAGAATAGCCGTTTAAATTTCTGTGAGTTTTCCCCACCTGGGAAAAATTTCACCTCGTGCGGATGATAGGAGTGGGATCGAACCATTGGTGGGGTTGCTTAATTTAATAAAGGGTATAAAATGAGATGGTTAAGTTTGGGACTGAACGCTAGCTTCTACCCATCTCATATACATTACATACAACATTCCCATTAATTGCCTACTGCTTCGATCAAATACACCTCTACACTTAATCAAAAGTAGGCTTATAAAATCCCTTTAAAAGTGAGATATAGGTAGATAGCAAAAATAGAATTAGGAATATAAACTATGCAGATCAAACCTCACCTTAAACCCCTTTTTTTCCCCTTTATTGGCAACCGTTCCCTACCCTGTTTTGTTACTAACTTGCTATTGAACAGTTTATCAGGATTTAAAGTCATATCACCTAGCACCTTCTTAATATTTCTCCAATCATATTTCCCATCCAGCATTTCGATAGGTTCACTGAAATTGATATCATTGTGATAATCCAATGCTTTGAGGACCATCGCAGGATTTCTGGTTGCATACTTTTCTTCAAATGCATGTATCATTTGAGAAAGTGTGAGCGAGGAAGAAAGATAGGCTACATCAATGAAATCCTTCAGCCTGGTTCCATTACCCGTAATCGCATTTAGCTTCATTGCGGCAATGTCTTCCGGAGAAGCCATACGAACACCTTCAATTTCAAGCAAAGGTTTAACAAGGGGATAATTGTGTGCTATTAAATCGACCTTAACTCCTTCTATTACACCTTTTAAAGTATTTTTCGCCTGGAAGTCCATTTGAAATCCATAACGATCCTCCAACTCAGCTAACATTTCATTGGCGTCGAACGAAGTTCGTGCAAACAAATCGATATCAATACTTATACGGTGGCCAATTTGCAAGGCAAGCGCGGTTCCACCCACCAGAAAAAAGTCCTTCAAGAACTCTTCTTCCATCAATTTTTTCAGGAGTTCCAGTGTCGGTTCGCTGACTGTTTCTTTTCGTAGCATTTCATGGATGTTAAAGGAATGGCGAACTGATGGCTTACAAAATTCATGTCTTTGTCGTTCAGATAGGCCAGATTTTTTATGACAGACTTTACCTCCTCAACTCCATATCTATTCAGTACGAAATACCAGTCTTTAGGCCAACCCCGCTCTATTACCCGCTGTATTACAACTTCACGCATTTCATTAAAATCAAAATCAGAGAGATTATACTCCCATAACAACTGTGGGCTTATTGTAGCATCGGGATGTTTTTTAAAGTCGTCAAAGTACATTTTCAACTTGTTGGTAACCTTCCAAAATTACAAAAATTAAGGGTGAAATTAAGTAGAAATCTATTCTGACAAAGGAGCTATACACCCAATATAAACGGCTAATACCGGTCAATTGAATGCTAACGGGTTTATTGTTGTGGGTCCATGCTGAGAACAAATTTATCAGGCGTTTGGGTATGGTTGAATCCTTCATGTATGAAAAAAACGGCCATCCCCTAAAGAATAGCCGTTTAAATTTCTGTGCGTTTTCCCCACCTGGGAAAAATTTCACCTCGTGCGGATGATAGGAGTGGGATCGAACCAACATAGGCGAAGTTACTTTGGAAACCATTCGTTACTTCGGAAATGGAATGGTGGCCCAAGGAGATTTCTTCTAATGAAAGGAATGCATGTATTGCTATTATCAGTCGTTTAACATGTTGAGATATTGTAAAGTATGATTATAACGAAGCCCCCCATACTTACATGAATTATTAAACATTCACAAACCCCTTCTAAGTTGAGCGCTATAACGATTGTTGTAAACAGAGGTATGATTAACCCACTAACAAAAGTTCGTGCTCCGGTTTTTCCCTGTGAAAAGAAAAAGGACGGAAATCAATCAAATATTTCAACCTTCTTGGTTAGAGGAACACCTTTAAAATAAAATATTGAAGCTATCCAATGCGCAAAGATGGACGAAACTTTTACTTCAATGGACTATTATGCGATCTTCAGGAACAACATTGAAATCTTCCTATCTTGAACACAGGGAAAATTAACGCAACGCGTGCCCTGAAAAAACCTTCTGGCTAACCAAACAATTTGAGCACCTGATGAAAAACAACAGTACCCGAATATTGCTACCTTTCGTTACCCTTCTTGCTATACATGCTTTCTTCCTGCATACCGCATCGGCGCAACAACAAACCATCCGCAACGATGTTTTCTGGAATACCCGGGAAGGTGGTCCCATCTTCAGCCAGGGCGGTGGCATCTTTAAATTCACTGATCCCAAAGACAACAAAGAAAAGTATTTCTGGTATGGGGTGGAATATGCTGAAGCTACCACCTACCGGAACGATCCGTCCATTACCCATTCCAGGAACACCTTTAAAGCAGTAACCTGTTATACCTCCACTGATCTCGTGAACTGGACCCACACGGCTGACGTGGTTACCGATGAAGACCTGACAAGAAACGGCCGAAGGCCCTACTGGGTTGGCCGTTTGGGTGTGGCTTACATCGATTCGATAAAGAAATATGCCATGGTGGTGCAATTCGGGAACCGCGTATTGTTCCTGCTTGCCGATTCCCCCGCCGGCAAATTTGAATGGCACCGCGACAAGGATATGACCGCAACAATAGGCACTTCCAATACCGGCGACCAAACTGTTTTCACCGATGATGCGACCGGAAAATCTTACCTCGTCTATTCCTACGGCAGTGGCAGAAACAAAATATACGTTTCTGAAATAGGCATGAAAGACGGTATGGTTGACCTGCTGGATTGCACGAAAATATTCGAAGGACAAAGCAGGGAAGGCAACTGCATGTTCAAATACAAAGGCAAATATTATATGGCCGCATCCAATATCTACGGATGGGATGCCTCCTTTGCCTACTACCTGGTAGCCGATGACATACGCGGCCCGTACGAACCCAAAAACAATATGCTGGTAATGGATGGCTGTGCGGCAGATTTCGCGCATGTTACCCAAACAGGATTTTTTTATACCATCAAAGGAAGTAAACAGGAAACCGTATTGTATTGCGGCGACAGGTGGGCGAACTTCGCCGGAAACGGGCTCGGTTACAACCAATGGGTGCCCCTCTCCTTTAATGGCGATAAACCATTTTTTAATTCACTCAGTTCTTGGAACCTGGACGAAAAAACAGGAGAATGGAGCGTTGGCACCGATAATAATTACGTGCTGAATGGGAGCTTCGAGGCGGACAGAAGGTATATACCCAGCCATGTTAAACCCGTTCAGGTTCAACTAACGGGCTGGCACAGCGAAGTGCTGCGCGGCAATGCCATCAATCTCGATTCCACTCAATCACCACGGTTGAACTATTTCAATACCACAGGAGACAGGAAATCAGTGATCGGGGAAAAAAGTTTGTGTATTACCGATAAAGTACCTTTCAGCAGAAAAGTTTACCAGCACATCACATCCACCCCATTCGTTTCTTTGCCAGACGGTAACTATACGTTAACCGCTATGGTACGGAACAGCGACGGGTTTAATACGCTGAAAATGTACGCCACTTCAGGCGGTAAAACCTTTGAACATAAGATCAGGGGAAAGAACGATAACTGGCAAACGATCAGGATTGAAAATATAAAAGTTAAAGGCGGTAAAGCTGAAGTAGGATTTTCAGGGGATGGAATGGCAGGCGCGTTCTGTTATGTGGATGATGTTGTATTGGTGCGGAAAAAATGATTTCAGCCTTTTAAATAACTATTGGTTAAAAGACAGTTAGGTTTCCTTATTCGCAATCACATGGCAGCCCTGGTTGGTCTCAATCAGGGCATTCTATTAAGACGCTTCTTTCTTTAGGGCGTATGAAAGGTTATTATATTGCGTCTTGGGTGCGAACTTTTCCCGGTATTCAATTGGCGACATTCCGGTTTCTTTGGTAAACATTCTGGAAAAATAGTACTGGTCTGATATGCCCACTTCTAGGGCTATTTCTTTAATACGCATTTTCGTGAACTGAAGGTATTTTTCTGCCTGCTGCACCTTCAGGTGGTTAAAGAACTCAATAGGAGAAAGCCCGGTTTTATTTTTAAAAAGAAAAGAGAAATGAGAAAGAGAAAGATTAGCCACGGCGGCCATTTCCTCCACGCTTAACGTTTTATCAAGGTGCCGGTGCAGGTAATCAATTACGTTTTCGAGCGGATCCCGCTGGTCAATCTTTCCGGAGGAGAACAGTTTTTGTCCAAAAAGGAAAGTGCCCAAAAAGTGACTCATGCAAAGGCTGGCGGAAAGTATGGCATCACGTCCGAAGCCCTTTTCCAACTGACTGTAAATTTTATCAAACAGGTCTATCGTTTTTTCTTTGTGCCGCAGTATCCCTTTAAATCCGAGCATTTCCTGCATTTCTTTTACAATAGTACCACCGGTTTCTCCGGTAAAATGTACCCAATAGATGCTCCAGGGATTATTGTCATCGGCACGGTAAGCATGAGCGGTTCTGGCAGGGATAACAAAGAAGTCGCCCGCCTGAATCCTGAATTCGCCGGCTGAAATTGAAAAGTAACCGCAGCCTTCCATACAATAAATCAGTATATGCTGATCAGATCCCTGGGGACGTTCTCTGTAATGAAATGCGGCTTTGGGATAATAGCCGATATCAGTTACGTATAACCGCTTGATGATTTCGTTTTTTTCACATCTTGTTTTCAGAACAGGCCTTGGTATTGCAATAGCCTTTTCACCTTGAAAACCTTCCATTTTTTTTAACATCTGTGTCATAGTGCGCAACATTAATGCGTTACTTAACGCTTATTCATGAATTGGCGAAAAGTGCAGCCGGAAAGGCTGCACCTGAACCACAGTTATGCTATGGTTTGTCCTTTCCTGAGGATCCAGAGGGCACGGAGCACACTGGATCCCCGAAAAGTGCCGGATCTAACTAATCGACCACCGGGATATGTTATTCTTCAGTTGCCACAGGTATCTGAATTGTGGTATCAGAGAGTCCGGGAGAACTGACTTTAATGATAATTATTCCCTTCTTTCTTACACTTTGTACGACCCCCATTGCAAGGCCATTAAAAAGTTTCCGGGTATTAGCCTGCATTGAAGTATGGTCTTGCGGATTCCCATTATCGAAACCTATTAAACGTCCTTCGCCGGCTACCACCAGGGAAACCGTGTTTGAGGCGTCGGGAACCACTCTCCCATTTGCATCTGTTACTTCAACCTTTACATGTGCCACATCAATACCGTTGGGACGTATGGCGGATTTGTCTACCGACAGCCTTAGGGATGCGGGCACCCCGGTTGTATGAAGTTCTTTTTCCACCGCTATTTTGCCATTCTTCCGGCCAACAATTTTCAATGTTCCTTTTTCATAAGGCACATCCCAGGAAAGATGAAGATCGGCCGTTGTGGCATTTACAATTGGCCGCGCATAACGGTTCCATGATCCGGCATTCCCCTGCCGCGGAAATTCCATCGACTTAATACCGAATGATTTCCCGTTGAGAAACAATTCCACACTGTCGCAATTGGTGTATACCATTACCGGTATCACTTTCCCTTCCCTGCCCGGCCAGTTCCAGTGCGGGAAAATATGCGCCATAGGTGCATCGGTCCACTGGCTTTGATAAAAATAATAGGCGTCTTTGGGAAAGCCACAGAGGTCAATTACCCCGGAGCTGGAATTTTTTGATGGCCATCTTGCTTCGCCGAGGTAATCAATGCCGGTCCACATAAAATCTCCGATCACATAATCGTGGGCGGAAGTAAATTTCCAAAGTTGCTCGGCGCGGAGCAGACCGGGTAAATTAACCGGCCTGATAACGGTTGAATCCACACCACCCCTTACCCCGCCAAAATATTGTCCTCTAACGCCGGACACCGACACGTTTTCCGTTCCAATCATTTTCCATTCGGGATGATCGAGTTTGTCGATGCTGTAAAAAAGCTCGCGCCGGTCGCGCCACCTGTCCACATAGTTGTATCCTACAATATCAAGCATGTTCAGAAAGGTAAGTGTGGCCGGTGCAGGTTCAGCAGCGATTTGGTCGTTGCCGGTGGTTACCGGGCGCGTGGGATCTTCACGGTGCAGGGTTTCAATCAGCGCACGCAATATTTCATATCCTTTCTCCTGTTTTTGTTCCCCTATTTCATTGCCCGCGCTCCACATCACAACAGAGGGGTGGTTCCTGTCGCGGTGAATAAAATTGACGAGGTCCTTCTGGGACCATTCATCGAAATAGTTGCTGTAACCCCATTTCACTTTACCGGCTTTCCATTCGTCAAAAACTTCGTTTTGTACCAGGAACCCCATGCTGTCGCAGAGGTCAAGGAATTCCGGAGCCATCGGATTGTGAGAGGTGCGGATGGCGTTGCAACCCATTTCTTTCAGCACCTGGAATCGTCTGACCCAAACACCTAGAGGCACCGCGGCGCCTACACTTCCTCCATCGTGGTGCAAACAAACGCCGTTCATCTTAACGCGCTCGCCATTCAGCAGGAAACCCCTCTTGGCATCATAGGCTATATGGCGGATTCCGAAACTGGTGGTGGTTCTGTCCAGTAGTTTTGTCCCCACCCGTATTTCGGTATGCAGTTTATAAAGCGTGGGCGCCTTTACAGACCAAAGGGAGGGTTTTGTTACGGTCATCTGAAGATTCACTGTGCCCTTGCCTGTGGCCGGTGTTTCCATACGGGCCACTTCTTTTCCTGTGTTGTCGGTTATAATTGCACGCAATAGGGTTCCTGCCGGTGCTCTGGCAGCCTGTTCGATGGTAGTTTGAACGGCAACAACAGCCGAATTGGAATCTACCTTAGGCGTAGTAATATAGGTACCCCATTGTTTGATATGAACGGGATCTGCGGTAGTGATCCATACATGGCGGTAGATGCCCGATCCTGAATACCAGCGCGTATTGGGCTGCCTTGAATTATCCACCCTTACCGCGATCACGTTTTCTCCCGCCTTCAGGTGCGGGGTAAGATCATACCAGAAACTCATATAGCCATTGGGGTAATGTCCCAGGTGGTGTCCGTTAAGCCATACATCACTGTTCTGGTAAACACCTTCAAACTCAATGGAAACGGACTTCGACAAAAGGTTCCTGGGTAAGGTAAAACGTTTTCTGTACCATCCTACGCCGGTAGGAAGATAACCTCCGCCACCGCCTGTAGGCGCGTCCTTATCAAACGCATGTTCAATGCTCCAATCGTGTGGCAGGTCCAGTACCCTCCACCTGCCATCGTTAAACCCGGGCTTTTCGGCGCCAACCGTATCTTCACGGGAAAACTTCCAGTCTGTATCAATCAGTTTACGCTCACGCCCGTTAGATTGAGCCAGGCATTTGCCTGCAACCAACAGAGAAGTACATATCAGTGCGCACAAAGCAAGATTTTTCATCTGTATCATATTAAAAAGCAATCGATCGTTAACGGTTACCGGGTTAATTTAACGGAACAACCTTGGTGCAAAATCAAGCAGGTGTAGCTTCCAGGCATACATCGTATGTCCACCTTCCGTTTTGGCCACTGTAGATTTTACATTGTATTTGTCGAATACCGCTACTGTGAGGTCATTGTTTTTATCGGCGATGTCTGAACTGCCGCCTGTCATGAAAGAAAAGTACTGCAACGACTTACGGAGTTGGGGCGCCGCTTCCTTTACCAGCTTTTCATACCGTTCATAGTTTCCGGCCACATGGGAATGCCAGCCTGAACCCCAAACACCGGCATACCGGAACAAAGACGGATAAGCCAGTAGTGTTTCCAGTGTTTCCAGCCCTCCCATCGACAATCCCGCCATTGCGCGGTTTTCCGGATTTTTATGCACCCTGAAATTGGCTTCCACGAAAGGAATGATATCATTTCCCATGTCTTTGGCGAACAGTGGAACCGGAATACTGCCGTCAGGCATCACCACCACCATGGGTACCATTTTTCCTTCATGGAACAGATTGTCCAGTATCCAACCGGCTTTCCCCTGGCCCGGCCAGTTGGTATCGTTGTCTCCGCCGCCATGCACCAGGTAAAGCACCGGAAGTTTTTCAGTACCTGCAAAATAACCTGGTGGCGTCCACACGAACATACGCCGGATGGATGCCGTTGATTTTGATTCGTAGTGCATGATAGACATAGCACCGTGGGGCACTTTTTTTTGCTGCCAGAACAAGGTATCTCTTCCCGGAACGAGTTCCACGATTGGCCGGAAATCGGCCGTCATGGGATTTTTAGGATCATTCACTTTAACGCCATCCACCATAAAAAAATAACGGTAAGCGCTGGGAAATATTCCCGGACCTGTGCGCATGGTCCATACGCCGTTATTATCCCGCTCTGTTTTGGCGGCTTTCAGGTCGCCACCTAAAGTAACTGACTTTGCGTTCGGCGCATAAAACCTGAAAACGGCGCTACTGTCCGTATTCACCTCCACGGGAATATAAGCGGAATCGGGCCTGAACGATGCGGGTGTCTGAGCGAATGTACACTTCAGGCTAAATAACATTATTGTACTAAAGAGGATGCGCTTCATGGTATTGTTTTCCGTTTAGAGGGTTGAGAGGAAATTCCTCATCACATCAGTGGTACGGATCAACTCATCGTGGTGCAGGTTATGCGCTCCGCCATCTATGTGCACGATTTTTCCCTTTTGCATCACTTTAACCGCTTCTTCATTTGCTTTTTTTACTTCAGGGGAAGCGTCCGCCTTCAAGATAATAGCGGGCACCTGTATTTTAGCCAAGGCATCGCGTGTGCTCATGGTACCGGTCATCGCCTGTCCGGCCTCAGTAGTGTACGGGCCATGGTACTGCTTCTTTGAAAGCGCCCAGTAGTAAACATCTCTTTCGTGCCATTTGGGAAACTGTCGCCTGCCGGTGGCCACCAGGTCTTCAAAACGGTAGTTATTTTGTGCCACCAGTACTTCAGGTGTGGCGAACATACTGAAGGACAGCCTGTCGGGTGCAGTTGGCTTGTTGACCTGGGTTGTAACCGGCGGACGGTTCCTTGCCGCAGAATCTCTTGCGGCACCGGCGGGTCTGCCACCAGGGAAGCCCCCCAATCCCGGATCAAGCAGGATAATGGCGCTGGCCACTTCGGGAAACTCTGCGCCAACCCTCATTACAGTGGCAGCTCCCATGGAATGCCCTACCAGGATGGGCTTTTCCCATTTCATGAATTGTACGAAGGAAACCAGGTCTTTGATGAGGGTTTGTCCGTTATCTGATGTTGTCATGGGATCGGAAAGACCATGTCCGCGGGCATCCAGCATATAAATATCGTAGTCATTTTGGAATTGCTCGGCCAGTGTTGTCCAGCAGAGTCCGTTGTCGGTCACGCCATGCACCATCACCATCACGGGTTTCCCTTGCGCTGGTTTGGCATGGTAATAATGAAGTCTTGCTCCATTCGCATAGGCATATCCGTCACCCCATCCATTGGGGAGATTAATCAGTTGGGCGGTAGCGGCCAGCGGCAACATGAGCACCACCAGCAGGAAAAAACGAAAAAAAGAACTGCTTTTACAGATGATAGCAGATGGGATGATTTGGTTCATAGTTTGTTCTTTACTTAACAAGGGTTGTTTTTATTTCTTTGTGGCTGATGGTATGAATGTTTGGCTGATCTCGTCATACACTGCAAGCAACTCGTTTGGTTGTCCGTTGTTGTCAAAAATTTTCTCCCAGGTATTCAGGGGTTCCCAGATGCAGGTTCCTTTTCCCCGGCCATCGGTAAGGTTAAAGCCGATGTTGTTGACTTCTTTTTTCTTGTGAGAATATTCTACAATGATCACATCCTTGCTGTAACGGTTGGCCATATCGTTGGCGTTGTATTCAAGATCATCCAGTGTGCAGTGCCATTTGGGGTAATAGGAAAGGCCAATCACATCAAAGGGCACAGCTCTCAGCAACATGTTATCATAGAAGAAGCGGCTCTCATCGTTCTGTCCGCCGAGGGCCACATGAAGCATGATCGTGGAACCGGGGTCCACCACCTTAACGCCGTTGATGCCTGCATAAATAAGCTGGGCGAGACTATCCAGGTTACCGATATTGCCTTCCGGCCAGATCATGCCGTGGTTGATCTCGTTGCCCACCTGCACCATATCGGGGAGGGTACCCTGCTTTTTCAAAGCGTCCATTACGTCTTTGGTATAATCGTACACTGCGCGTGTGAGCTCAGGAAAGTTTTTTCCTTTCCATGCCGATGGTTTGAATTGCTTCCCGGGATCGGCCCATGTATCACTGTAATGAAAATCGAGGAGGAATTTCATTCCTGCTGCTTTGATGCGTTTGGCCATTTTCAGGGTATTGTCGAGGTCGCAGAAACCACGACGCGGGGAATAACCACTATCGGCGGCGGGGTTATTAAATATGCGCAACCGGATGTAGTTGAACCCATGGTCTTTTAAAATATCGAGTACATCTTTTGTCTGTCCTTTGTCGGAGAATTTCATACCACGGGATTCGAGTTGTGGCAGGAAAGAGATATCGGCGCCGATCATTTTGTCGGCGGGCCTGCCGGTTCCTTTGGTGATCGGGAAATTGTGTTGTATGGCAGTAATGGGTGTAGGCGTACCGGGGTGAACGGTGATAATATCGGTGGCGCCGGTCTGGAGCCCATCGGCGCTTGCTTCAAAACGGATGGTACCGGCTGTTTTACCTGCCTGCAGAATCACCTGCGCTTTACCGTTAAAAAGGCGCCGCTTCCATTCTTCGCCATTCAGGTATTTATCTGGTTCATGGCTGCTGGGGTCGCCATTGCCTACACCGATAATCTTCGCATCACCTTTCAGTACGAAACGGATGAGGTGCTGCGCGTCGGGCACTTCCCTTCCCTGCCTGTCTACCACGCTTAGGTTAATCACAGCGGCATCTTTTCCATCACCAAGCATGGTGGTTTTGTAAGGCGATACTACTATTTCGTATGCATCACCTGTTGTTTCCACCTTTCGTGTAATCTTGCGTCCTTTCTTATAGGCTATGGCTTCAAGTGTTCCGGGTTCATAGTTTACGGTCCATTTCAGGTGCGACTGCCGGGGCATTTCTTTTTTGCCGAGGGACTTTCCATTCAGGAAAAGTTCAACATCATCGGCATTGGAGTTCACCCATACCTCCACCGGCTTTCCTTCTTTTCCCTTCCAGTTCCAGTGCGGTGAAATATGGAGCACGTCTTTATCGGTCCACCAGCTTTGGTAATAGTAATAAATATTTTTAGGGAACCCGCACATGTCCATGATCCCGAAGTGCGAGGAAATATTGGGCCATTTGTAGGGTGTGGGTTCACCGCGGTAATCGAATCCGGTCCATATAAATCCGCCGAGCCATGCGTTGTTGTCTGCCGCCAGTTTCCACCATGTTTCGGCGGTGCTGGCCCACCATGGCGCCGTAATGTCCTGATCGGGCACATAGGCCCGTATGGAATCTTTTTCATAGATGCCGCGTGTGGTTACCGTGCTGCCCATTTCGGTTCCGATGATGGGTTGCTGCGGGTGATCGCGGTGGTAATCGGCTACCGCGAACTGGCGGTAATTAAATCCACGCACGGGAATAACCTCGTTCACGCCAGGGAACACGTTTGCCATATCCGCCGCGTAGGTGCTCACCCGGGTAGGATCGAGCTCGCGTTGTTTGGCCAGCAGCGTCCGCGCGATCGCGCGGCCCGTGGCATTGCCCTGAATCCATCCTTCTTCGTTGCCGATGGACCACATGAAAACGGAGGCCCTGCTCCTGTCTCTTTTCAGGAGCCTTTCGAACTGGTCGATGTATTCCGGGGAGCTGTTGAGCAGGCGGTGTTCGTCCATTACGAGTAAACCCAGACTGTCGCAGGCATCGAGTATTTCCGGTGCGGGTGCGTTATGGCTGCTGCGGTAGGCGTTGCTGCCCCATGCCTTTAACAGGTTCACCCGGTAAAACTGCATGTAATCGGGCAGTGCGGATCCTAATCCCGCATGGTCCTGGTGGTTGTTGGTGCCTTTTATCTTTATGTGTTTGCCGTTGAGGAAAACCCCGTTCGGCTTTACTTCTATGGTGCGTATACCAAAGCGCTGCGCCACGCTGTCAACAACCTTTCCTCCATATTTCACCACCGAAACCACCCGGTACAGGTAAGGATTTTCAAGGGACCATAAGGTTGGGTTTTTAACCTCCAGCACCTGCTTTACCGTTTTTTTGTCATTAACGGTAAGGCTCACACGCTGATCTGGTGCGCTTATAAGTTTCCGTCCGGCACGATCCGCAACGAAAGAAGATACAGTTACCTCCGCAGCAGCGAGCAGGTCGTTTTGCAGTTCCGTTTCAACCGTAACCGCGGCGCTGCCGGCTTTTACGGCAGCGTAAGCAAACATGCCATCATGCGCAATGTGAACGGGATGGTACTGGTTCAGCCATACATGCCGGTATATCCCTGCGCCTTCATAAAACCAGCCCTCATACTGCGTTGCGTCCACCCGCACCACCAATATGTTTGATTTGCCATATTGCACATAATCCGTAACGTCATAAGCCACACCAACATAACCGCTCTTATTGTTGCCCAGGTAAAAGCCGTTGAGCCAGAAGCTGGCGTCCCGGAATATCCCGTCGAATTGTAACTGAAAACGCTGGCCTGAATCTTTTTTTGCAACCGAAAACTGCTTCCGGTACCACCCGATGCTGGTTTCCGGAAAAAGTCCGCCCACGGGTTTATAACCGTGTGCCATCACATCAAAATTCGGAGAGTTGACAAATGGCAGTTCCACGGCCCAATCGTGCGGGATGTCCAGTTTGCGCCACGCTGAATCTTTGAAACGCGGGTCTATGGCCGTGTTGGCCGCGGCGCCACTTTTCGAAAAAATATTGGCGATACCGTAGTTGAAATCTTTCGCCGGGTCGGCAGCATGACCAAAATGAAAACGCCAGTCTTCATCCAGGCTGATGCGTTTGCGTAAAGACCCTGTTTGCGCCACGCCGGATGTGTGCATACAGAGCAGTGAAATACAAAGGAAGAAAAGGGAAAATTTACATGTTCTCATGTCCTGTCTTTATTTTTTTATCCAAACTGATTCGATTTCCAACGACAAGGGCGTTTGATCCACCTGTTGATCTTTCCCCCCGATTATGACCTGTATTCTTTCCACATCGGGTAAAGAAAGCGTGTGTGCGCCAACCGGAGAGAACCACAACGGCAATATGCCGGGATTGGCTTTAGGCAGCAGCAGCATGGCGTCCTGCCGTAACCTGCTCACGGGTATTTCAATATCCTGCGTGGCTACCGGGAATGTAATTGTGGTGGCGAAAGGAATCGCATCTTTTGTAATGAGTAATACTTTTGCCGTAACCGGTTTTCCGCCGCCGCTTCCTGCCCTTATTACAAGGGTCTTCATATCTGATGATTCTTGTCCCAACGCAGCCACCTGTTCGCCAATGTACGCTTCAAATCCGATCACCTGGCCTTTGTTCATTTCCGTTACGGCCATCCGGAAAACCATGCTTCCTGGAGTTTCGCCGGGAACAAGCCTCGCGTCCATAGGACTTCTGGAAGAGGTATAGGTGAGTAGTTGCCTGTCGGTAGCCGCGTTGAAAACAAGCCAGTTTTTATTGGGAGAGCGAACCGGCAGTTCATACGATGCGCCCGCTACATAATCCCAGGCGCGCGGATTACCTGTTACTGCGCCGGGATACGCATGATATTCGCCGTTTTTACGGAACAGAATACGGTAGCTGAGTAAACCGGGTGTCATATTTTCCGCTGGAACCTGTACTTCATAGCTGTTGCCTGCTGTGCGTTGGAACAACAATGGCCGTCCGCCAAACCTGCCTGGCCCCGAAAGTTGGAGCGTAATGGTATCGCCCGCACCTGCACCGGCAGCCTGTAAGCTTAACCTGAGCGGCTTACCTGCCACCGCCTGCACAGGGGGAACAAACCAGATAGCCGGAGCGTGTACTGTTTGTGGCGGGGCCACAAATTCGTTGAGTTTCAGGTAACCCATAACGGAGGAGGCATCCCATTTTGACGCGTCTTTCTGATGGCGCGTCACCAGGTAAGTTCCAGGGCGGATGTTGAACCGTCCTTCAGTTACCGCTGGTTTCAGCGTATTGCCATCGTTCAGTGGAACGATTGAAAATTCATTGCCGAGGTCGGGCAGGCGCAGCGCCATTTCCCGGGTATTCCATTCAATGCGCGTCACTTCTCTTTTTGGTGAGGCACGCCCGAACGGATCGTTGATATGAATTGCATCAGGCATTACTTCAAGGCGCCAGATGCCTTCTTCCAGTTTATCGAGGAAATAGGCACCGCAGCCATCATAGTTGACCACCTGAGAGCTTCCCACGCCAGCCACATGCTTGAGGCGGTTAGCAGTAACGGGAACCGATACAGTATTATTGGTATAGTAGAATTCTTCTTCACTGTTCATTTCGCTGAGGTTGTTTTTATAACTCACGCGAAAAACACCAAAAGAACTGTCGGCGGGATAACCCGCTGCCGGATACCCCCTTGGGATTACCTTAAAAACCTTCGAGGCAATAAGCAGACTTACGGCCTTACCTGGTGAATAAGCCAGGTTCAGGTAGTGTGTCTGGTATTCTGTATTGTTGTCTGCAGTAGCCAATGGATCCCAGGCGAATTGCGTGGCCCATTGAAAACCCGCGCTGCGGAAACTGCGTGCCATTGTGGGCAGCATATTCGACTGAAATACATCCGCCGGATCAAATTCGTAAATGAGCAACGCCTTGTTTCGGTAGGCGGGAATCGTATCGAAAGGGATGGTGTAACGGCTCACATGTGGCAGAAAGTTCCCTTTGATTTCCCGGTTCGCCACCAGGCCGGTGGGATACCATTGAAAAGTAACACCCGCTACATTGGAGGATGATATGGGCACGGCTGCGGACAGGTTCTGGCTGATGTTGTAAAATAAAGGTTTCGTAAAACCGGTGCTTTTAATAGCATCCACCATGCCATTGATGTAAGGCATGATGCCTTCTTTTGGACCGTGGTTGGGTTCGTTGTTGATTTCCACAGCAATCACATCGGGATCAAGCTGGAAAGTATTTTTCGTGTAAGGGTTAACGTGGTTAAACAGTTGTTTTACAAAATTCTGCTGCGCCCTGATAGCGCTGTCGTTTACATTGGCCATTCTTTTGCCCCATTTCCTGGAGAATCCCGGTGTTTTATCATCTGGCGCGGGATAACCGTTTCCCCAGTACGCAATGGGTGTAATCACCATTTTTATCCCCCTTTTTTTCAGCGCCGCTACCATGTAATCAAATAAATCGAGGTGAACGTTTTCAATGAGATTACCGGCAGAATCAGAAATCTCGGTATCAAACATGTGAATACGGAACGCATTCACACCGAGCCGCGCAAAATGATAGATGTCTTTATCGATTTCTTTTTTATGATCAAGGCCAAGCGCTTTTACGGATTTATAGCCGTATGCAAAGGGCAGTGAATAGTTCACGCCAAAAAGGGCGACTTCTTCATTTCCTTTAGTATAGCGCATCACCCCTTTTTTATCGACGTAAACAGGGTTCTTGCCTATAGACTTCTGACCAGCGGCCGGGACATAAAACAGTGTGAACAATATTGCCAGTAAAAAAGGGGATTTACGCTGCATCTTCAAACTGGTTTTCTGCCGAGTGGTTTAAGCGCAGGTAAGCAAAGCCCTGGAATATCGCGCATCGCTCATCCTTACGCATGAATCTCCGGAGTAATAATCGGTAAATTATGTGTGAACCTGATTTACCGGATCGCAAGCGTTTTCAAGCGATCCGGTAAACATCGTCAGGTATAAAACTATAGCATTATTGCGGATAACCAGGGTTCTGGGTTACTTTACCCTGGCCAGCATTAAGTATATACTGTGGAATGGGGAAATAGCCATTGCCTTCTGCCGGAAGCGGAGTTTTGCCGGCAGCAGTGAGGTATTCGTTCCATTTTCCAAAACGCATCAGGTCTATCCGGCGGAATCCTTCGAAATAAAGCTCCCACGCACGTTCCTGAAGTATGGCGGTATTAAAGGCTTCTTTGGATGCTTTGCTTGCTGGAGGAAGGTCACCAATACCGGCGCGACGGCGCACGATGTTTACAAATTCCGCGGCTTCATTGGTTACTCCTGCATGTCCGTTAATGGCTTCAGCCATCATCAGCAATACATCTGCATAGCGTAGTACGGGAATATCGTTGCCCTGGTAAGCTGTGGCATCATCGTCAGGATATTTTGCGCAAACCGGTCCAAGCAGGTTGCTCCTGGTTATTGTTTGCCCTGTTGGCGTACCATTGTTCCGTACGGCGTTGTAAGAGGTAATCAGCAATTCTCTTCGTTTATCGTTGGGATCAAACGAATCGTAGAAGGCCCAGGTGGGGGTGAAGGGCGCATTGGCCGACCAGCCGCCGGAGCGGGTACCATTGGCCGCCAGGTTACCCGGATAATTGGCCGGATAAATATAAAATCCCCAGGGGTTGAAGTTGGCGCGTGCGCCTGTACCATCACCTGCAGGATCCACGGATACGGCCCAGATGGTTTCGGTATTTTTTTCCGTAGCCACGCGGAAAAGATCTTTATAGTTCACTATAAGACTATAATTCATGGCCAGCAATTCCCTTCCCGCGGCTTCAGCCGCCTGGAAATTTTTATCGAACAGGTGCAACCGCATCAGCACGCCCAAAGCAATGCCTTTGTTGAAGCGGCCGTATTCAGCCGGTGCGGGTGGGAGGTTGTCGGCTGCATAACGCAGGTCCTCAGCAGCCGCTTTTACAAAAGCATCCTTATCTGGCCGCGTCAGGTCGGCTTCAGCCTCTGTACCTATTTTAGCAGGATCCAATATTACCGGAACGGGGCCGTAATAGGTATGAAGGTAATACATCAGCCAACCGCGCGCCATGCGCGCCTCTGCAATAAGCAGGGATTTTTTCGCATCAGACAAAACAGTAGCTTTTTGCACATCATCAATAATCTTGGTGATGCGGGTAATAAACCTTGTTTTGTGAAAGTGCCCGTCGGCACCGTGGTTGAGCCTGGGTGAAAAATTCGCCTCACTCATTTCTCTCCAGTGGCCGCCCCAGTCAAGAAATTTATTAAACAAATCCGATGGAAGATCATTCACAAAAATATTGCTCCACTCCGCGCCATGCCAAAGGAATTGGTTGCCCCCATCACCATAAGACCATTTAGAACCGAATGGCTTATACACCACCAGTGCATAGGTTTCAAATTCAGCTTCTGTAAGTGGAAAGTTTACAGGAGACAATACCCCGAAGTTTGTACGGTCCAGCCCTTTTTTACATCCTATACCCGTGCTTAAAGCAACAAGCGTTAAGATGGTTATGAACTTGTTCATCTGAAATATTTTTATCGTTCGTTAGAAATTTGCTCTGATACCAAGAGAGTATGTTCTTGCCATGGGGAAGGGAGCAGGGCCGCCTTTTACACTGGCAACGGACACTTCCGGATCAACATACTTGAAGTTGGTGAGAATGAAAGGATTCTGCACATCCACATATACTCTCAGGTTAGATGCATACCTGGCAACAAAGGGTGAGTTAAAAGTATACCCGAGCGTTACGTTACGGCAACGCAGGAAGTTTGTACTTTGAAGCCCGATATCATTTCCTACCGGGAAAACAACTGATCCGGAATGGAATGCTACCCCCGGACGCGTTCCTGTGGGGTTGGCCGTTGTCCAAACCTCATCAATTTCCTGCACAACATTGTATCCACCGGCAATGAAATCAGCCGCGTTGGCCCATGCCGCCGCTGGCGTACCCGCTCTTCCACCAATCTGACCATAGAACATAACGGATAACTCGAATTGCTTCATCCTGAAAGTGTTTCCGAAGCCGATCGCCAGTTTCACATCGTTGCTCAGTTTCACAATGTCTGCAGTATCGATCTTACCATCATTGTTCTGATCTACGAATATCGGCGAGCCTGGCAGTCGTGCTCCTGCAGGCTGCGACGCAGGAATTTCCTTTACGCCATCCAGGATGCCACTGGTACGCATAACATAGCTTGTACCAAAGAAGTCTTTAGGGTCTTCCCAACTGCGCAGGAAGGTATTCACCTGGCGTTCTTCCCAACGGATTCTGCTTCTCGACAGGTTGATCATACTTGACCAGTCGAAATTCGTAGTGCGGATATTGCTCGTGTTAATGCCAAGTTCAAAACCAACCCTGACCTGGCGGCCCGAGTTCAAAGGCTGGCTTGAGATAAAGCTCAGCATGTCGGTGGGCGCATTCACTAAAAGATCGGTTAAGTCGTCGCGGAAAAAGTCCAGGCTGCCTGAAAGACGGTCATTAAAAAGACCGAAGTCCAATGCCACAGTAGTGTTGTATGTTTTAGGCCAACGCAGGGTGGGTACATCCAACTGGCTTAAGAAATAGGGAACACGGGTGATGGAACCGTTGTTAAAGCTGATGATGTTGCCATCAGGGCTGAAAGTACCGTAAGCCTGTGATCCGGGATCTCCCATAAGTCCATGACTGGCCCTGAGTTTAAGGAGGTCAATAAAGGCCACATCCTTCAGGAAATTCTCGTTGGAGATTTTCCAGTTGATACCGAAATTATAGAAGGAGGCGTATTTGTTTTGCGGGAAGAACTGGCTGTAGCCATCGTAGCGGTAAATTAATGAAATACCGTATTTGTCTGCAATATCAAAATTACTCCTGGCGAAATAGGACCTTCTTTTGGTTTCGCTCCGGCTTGAGTTCACCACATGTGATGTAGCTGTTCCTGTTTGCAGCGCATCAAAGCCAATGCCATCCATCATATCTGCTGCAAGGGCTCCGAAACTGAAACTTTTGATCGGATATTCTCCTATACCGCCCACGGCATCCATTCTAACCA
>CAMLPA010000011.1 GCA_946481605.1 uncultured Flavihumibacter sp.
GCCATGGGCTTGAACTCAACGCCTGCCAGTTTACCCATACAGTAATGCAGACTGAACACCAGTCCGCTGCTGATGGCGAGGTAGAAAATGGCTGATATGGCTACAATGAGTTTTTTCACCGTTACAAAGGTATCAATCTTTCTGAAAGCCGGTATATTTTTTTGTTAAAGCCCTTCTAATTTACAAATCCCCAGAATATGCCCACGCGGATCAATAAGCCTGGTGAAACGTAGGTGGGTACGGGCGTATTGTTGTTGGTGAACCCGAAAGTGGGATTTAGAGTGGCGGCGTTCAGGTTTTCTGTTCTTACAAATGCGTTGAAGGTCCTGATTCTGAAATGAAAGAAGGCGGCTATATCCGGAAGATTGTTCACGGTGGTGGTGTCCTGGTAATAGAACTGGCCTAGCATGGGTGAATAGCCATCGGTTTTAAAAGGTGTATTGTACCTGAGTTCGAGTCCGGTGCTGAGGTTCATGAATTTAAAGAACAGTCCTTCGAATGCAAAGCGCTGTCTTGTAAAGACCAACGGCATATTAAGGGGCGCATCGCCGGCTTTTTGCTGCACGGTTACATGGTTGTACCAGTTCCAGTGTCTGCCTACTTTAAACTTTTTATCCGCGGTGATTTTTACCACGTTGAATACCTGTCCATACTGGGCAGGCGTATATGGGTTTGAAAAATACATGTAGTTGCCTACAAGGTAGAGGTTACCGCCGAGTTCCAGTTGCAGGGCAGGCACTTCAATTTTACCGTAGGCATGTGTGATGTTCTCTTTGTTGAAACCACCCGCACCGGTGAAGTTAAAGCTGCTTCTTGGATCGAAAATGAAAGAGGGCGACCGGTTCACGTTCTGGAAACCGAGTTCCAGGTTACCGATTTTCTTGCCCAGAAATCTTTTCAGCCTGGCATGGGCCTGGTAATCTCCCGCGTTAAAACCGGTAGCATACAGTTGGCCATTGGCTTCCAGGTCCCATTTCTGGTTCTTTGTTTTGTTGCGGTATTCACCCAGCAGAATGATATTGTAGAGCCCGAGTTTTACGGAACGCAGTTGCGCGTTCACGTTCTGCAACATAGCGCCTACGCGGAGAAACTGTTGCTGGTTTTTTGAATCGGGGAACTGGATCAGTGAAATTTCGTTCCTGATATCCCTGAACTGATCGCCAATGCTGATGGTATCGGGAATGGAAGCCAGTTGGTACATGTCCTGGTAGAACAGGCGGGCGGAATCGAAATTGGCTTCAAAGTCGCGGTACTGGTATTTGGATGTATTCAGGTGGAACGTATGCTGCACCCTGAATTTGGGATAATACAATTTGATGGTGGTGGAATCGTTGATCTGCAAGGAATCTTTCTTTCCCCAATCATACATCTGGCGCATGTAAACGCCGGTATTACTGTAGATATTCCCGGTATTCACGGTACTGCTGAAAAGGCTTGCGGAATTCGCTCTTTCCCCGCCCAACCGCACCGGAACAGTGAACCGGTCGGAGAAACGGCTGTCGCTCAGGTAATCAATCGTTTTGCTGATGCCCCCGTTTTCACCAGCCTTCAACTGGTTGCTCAGGATTACGAAATAATTGGAATAACGTTTGTCTTTCGACTGGTACAAACTGTTGAACCGGTAATTATTATGACTGGTATTCTGGTACTGGAAAAAGCCTGGTGCGCTGAACATCCGGTATTGCAACGCGAAGTTCCAGTTGGGCAGTATGTTCTGCGTATGGAGAATAGAGATGGATTGCTCCGTTTTGCTTCCGATCACATAACCCAGTTCGGTATAAGGCCTTGTCGTATTGTAGAACTTCGTTTCTTCCACATTAAATTTATACACATCGAACGCGTGCATGCCCGCATCGAACCCTGGTTTCAGGAAAGGGTTAAAGGTAAGGGAGCGGGTAGCGCTGCCGAGGTTTCCGAGGAAAAGATGGTTGGCGGGAATAGGGTATCTTTTGGTGAAATCGTTCACCGAAGTGTCCATGAAATACAACCTGGTAGAATCGAGATACCTGAAAGTTATGGTAATCGAATCTTCCCTGTAGGTTCGTTTCAGCAGCGAATCTCCTCCCCCGCCGGCGCTCATATTTCCAAGCCCGCCGAGCCGGCTGCTCACGCCTCCGAGCGGATTTCTTTGCCCGAATCCGTGGGAGCAGATCAGTAGGAAGCATAAAAGGAGGAAACCGGCTATTTTCTGTACCATGCGCTATGAAAGAAAGCAAATGTAATAACTAGATTGGGATGCGGCGTTAGCATTGCGTTAAAGCGTTTATCCCTGGGCAATCAGTCCGCGGAACAGCGCGGTGAGTTTAGGTTCGGCTTCTTTGGCCGCAGCCAGCACTTCTTCGTGGGTGATCACATTCTCTTCTTCACGGATGCCCAGGTCGGTGATCACGCTGATCGCGAATACTTTCAACCCCATGTGCACTGCGGTAATCACTTCCTGCACGGTACTCATCCCTACGGCATGACCACCCACCAGTTGGATCAGCCTGTATTCAGCCCTTGTTTCGAAAGTTGGACCGGTAACGCCGGTGTACACGCCTTCGTGCAAACGGATATTCAATTGCGTCCCTATTGCTTTCGCCTTCGCGATCAGGTCCTTGCTGTAAGGTTCGCTCATATCAGGAAAACGTGGCCCCATTTCAGGATCGTTAGGTCCTACGAGCGGATTCGGGGTGAAGAAACTGATATGGTCGTTGATGATCATCAGGTCGCCCACTTCGAAATCAGGATGAACGCCACCGGCGGCATTGGAAATGAAAAGTGTTTGTATGCCCAACATTTTTAATACACGGATGGGGAACACCACTTCCTCCACACTGTATCCTTCATAAAAATGAAACCTTCCGGCCATCACCACAACAGGTTTTCCGTCCAGTTTACCGAGGATCATTCTTCCTTTGTGTCCTTCTACCGTGGATACCGGGAAATTGGGGATATCGCCGTAAGGGATTTCCACTTCAATCTCCATATTCGCGGTAAAATTGCCCAACCCGCTCCCAAGCACAATGCCGGCAACGGGTTCAGCGGAATATCTTGTTCTGATGTATGCTATTGCGTCCTGTAGCCTGGCTTTCATTCCGGTATTTTCCATGATTGCTGTAAATGGGGGCAAAGATACGTTTTCAGGATTATCGGGAAGATATTAAGGAAAGACGTATTTTCAGGGCCGCCATGTTATGCTCATGAGAAGATTTTTTTGCTTTGCCTTACTGTGCCTGCTGCAACTTTTTTCCGCCCATACCCAGGCGCAACTTTGCAACGGAAGTCTGGGTGATCCCGTCGTATTCATTGATTTTGGAAAAGGAACACCGGCCCCATTTCCGCCAGGCGTAACCACTTATACATATCAGTCGTACCAACAGGCTTCCTGCCCGAACGATGGCCTTTATACCATTACTTCCACTCTATCCAACTGTTTTGGCAACTCCTGGCACAACCTTACTGAGGACCACACACCCGGAGATGTGAACGGCAACATGATGGTGGTGAATGCTTCTGTAACGCCCGACGATTTTTTTGTGTACCCTGTTTCCGGTTTATGCGGTGGCACCACCTACGAATTTTCGGCATGGGTAGCCACACTCCTACTGGCTTCCAGTTGTGGCGGGAACGGCACCGATCCCAATATCAGGTTCCGGATCGAAACCAACACAGGTCAGGTGCTGGGCACCTACAATACCGGTTCAATCCCGGAAACCCCGGTGGTGCAATGGAAACAATACGGCTTCTTTTTCACCACTCCCGCAGGCGTTACCGATCTTGTGGTAAGAATGACCAATAATGCGCCCGGCGGTTGCGGAAACGATGTTGCCCTGGATGATATCAGCTTCCGCCCCTGCGGACCACAAATTAATACTTCAGTAACGGGCTCCCCTACTTCGGCCATTGATGTTTGTGCTGAAGCTACACGTCCATTGCAACTGAACGGAAGTTCAACAGGTTTTTCGGATCCGGCCTGGCAATGGCAGGAAAGTCCGGATGCAGGAAAAACATGGACCGACATCAACGGGCAGCAAAACCTATCCACCACCGTGCACCCAACTTTACCCGGCGTTTATATGTACCGGATAAGTGTAGCCGAAAGACAAAACATCGGACTTGCCGGCTGCCGTGTTGCTTCGGCGCCCATTACCGTGCACCTCCATACAACGCCAACTCCCGCTATCCAGTCAACTACACCATTGTGCAATGGTAAACCCTGGCAACTCTTCGCGACAGGCGGAAACAGATGGGAGTGGACAGGGCCGAACGGATTCAGTTCATCAGAACAAAATCCTTTGTTTACAGGTACCCTCACTCAATCCGGCATTTATACTTTAAAAGCGATATCAGACAAAGGATGCGAAGGCTCCGTTTCAACTAACATTCAAATAAGACCGGGTCCGGAGCCATTCGCGGGGAACGATCAAACCATTTGTGCGGGCAATTCCGCCACACTTTCCGGAACGGGCACCGGCACCTTCGTATGGGCCAGTTCCTCCGGCGATCAGCTTCCTGCCACCAACAGCTTCACCGTTGCCCCGCGCGACTCCACTGCATATTATCTTACCGTTACCAATTCATTCGGATGTGTGGATTCAGATACAGTGGCAATTCATGTGAACCAATCGCCCACAGCGGATGCAGGTTCTGACCTTACCATACTGGAAGGCGATACAGCACAGATCCGCGCCAGGGTTTCAGGAGCAGGCGTCGCGGTACGGTGGCTGCCTGCAACATTTATCGTGGATGATTCCCAGGTGGAAGCACAGGTATTTCCACCGCAGAATACCACTTACAGATTGGAAGCAACTTCAGTTTCCGGATGCGGTACTGCTGCTGATGACGTATTCATCCGGGTGTTGAAAAAACCCATTGTACCCAATAGTTTTTCACCGAATGGCGATGGGGTAAATGACCGGTGGGTAATTGAACAACTGCAAAATTATACCGGCGCAAACATAGAAGTGTTCAACCGTTACGGGCAAAAGGTATTTTCCTCCCGACAATACAGCACGCCCTGGGATGGCCGGGTGAACGGCAATCCTTTGCCGGCGGGCACATACTATTACGTGATCACACTGCGCCCCGGAATGCCCGTGCTGAGTGGCTGGCTCCTGCTGGTGAGATAAAAGCAACCGCTTTACATTTTTCCCTATTTTCGCATAAATTTTTTGGAAATGAACCTACACGAATATCAAGCCAAGGAGCTCCTGAAGAAGTACAATGTTCCTGTTCAGGAAGGAATACCGGTGGATACACCCGAAAAAGCAGAAGAAGCCTACAAACAATTGAAAGTTCAGTTTGGAAACAACTTTGCCGTGGTAAAAGCGCAGATTCATGCGGGTGGTCGTGGTAAGGGAAAAATCCGTGGTACAGAACAACGTGGCGTAGCCGTTGCCAAAAGCGCACAGGACGTGAAAGAAATCGCGGGTAACCTGCTCGGTGGCACGCTTGTCACTATTCAAACGGGAGAAGCCGGTAAGGTGGTAAATAAAATATTGGTTGCACAAGATGTTTATTATCCCGGTGCAAACCCTGTTAAAGAATTCTACCTCTCCATTCTGATGGACCGTGGCAACGGGCAGAACGTGATCATGTACAGCACCGAAGGCGGTATGGACATTGAAGAAGTGGCCCACAATACCCCGGACAAAATATTTAAAGAGTGGGTACACCCGGGTGGTGGTCTCCTGCCCTTCCAGGCCAGAAAGATTGCCTTCAACCTTGGTCTTTCCGGTGAAGCCTTCAAAAATTGCGTAAAATTCGTGACCAACCTTTACAACGCTTATGTTGGACTGGATTGCGCGATGCTCGAAATTAACCCCCTCTTCAAAACCTCTGATGAAAAGATCATTGCGGTGGATTGTAAGATGGGACTTGACGACAATTCGCTGATGCGTCATTCCGACCTGGAAGCGCTCCGCGATATTTCAGAAGAAGATCCCACAGAAGTGGAAGCAGGTAAATTTAACCTGAACTTCGTTAAACTGGATGGTAACGTGGGTTGTATGGTGAACGGCGCCGGACTGGCCATGGCCACCATGGACATGATCAAACTGAGCGGCGGCGAACCCGCGAACTTCCTGGACGTAGGCGGTACCGCTAATGCCACTACCGTTGAAGCCGGTTTCCGCATCATCCTGAAAGATCCCAAAGTAAAAGCCATCCTCATCAATATATTCGGTGGTATCGTTCGTTGCGACCGTGTGGCACAAGGTGTGATCGACGCCTACAAATCCATCGGAAACATTGAAGTACCCATCATCGTTCGTTTACAGGGTACCAATGCGGAGGAAGCGAAAAAACTGATTGAAGAAAGCGGACTGAAAGTACAGAGCGCCATTTTGCTGAGCGAAGCAGCAGCGCTGGTGAACAAAGCAGTAGCTTAGAAAGTATAATTTTGAATGTTGAATTTTGGATTTTGGATTGTACCTGCTGCAATTCAAAATCCAAAGTTTTTTATGGGGGTCAGAAATCTGTTCAAAACCGATGTTACCATCAGTGGGAGATTATTTATGGATGCTATAAACCATGGAACCGCCGTTAATAAGCGGGAACGATCCACAGCATCTTCGTTTTAAAAACAGCAAACGCTTTCAACATCATTCAAAATCCAAAATTCAAAACATGAAAGTTCTACTGGTAGAAGATGAACCCAACGTAGCCAGCCTGATCAACCGCGGCCTCACAGAAGCGGGATACGGCATCACCGTGGCGCCAGATGGCAAAATGGGCCTTACGCTCGCTTCCCAGTATGAATTTGATGTGATCATCCTGGACATTATGCTGCCCGGCATCAGCGGCATGGAAGTATGCAAAAGACTGCGGGAAGACCAGGTGCACACGCCCATCCTGTTCCTCACCGCATTGGGCACCACCGAAAATATCGTGGCCGGGCTGGATGCAGGTGGCGACGATTATCTCGTAAAACCCTTCAAATTCGCTGAACTGGAAGCCAGGATAAAATCCCTCACGCGCCGCAAACACCTCGCAGTGCAGGAGTCCAATGTATTACAGGTTGCAGACCTTGAACTGGACCTGGGCGCTAAATCCGTAACCCGCAACGGCAATTTCATCGCCCTCACCTCAACAGAGTTCAGGTTACTCGAATATTTCATGCGCAACAGGAACCGCGTACTCTCCCGCATCGAAATACTCGAACACGTCTGGAGCATTGATTTTAATATGGGCACCAATGTTGTGGATGTTTATGTAAATTACCTCCGTAAAAAGATAGACAAGGAAAGCGATCATAAACTCATTCACACCGTAATCGGAATGGGTTATATGATGAAAGCATGATAACATGCAGATACAAACGAAAACTGCCATACTGTTCACCCTGCTTACCGCCACTGTAGTATTCATACTCAGCATGGCCATTTATTATTTCTCCAACAAATACGCTTACAACGATTTTTATAAAAGACTGGAACTGCGCGCCCGCATCTCCGCCAAGTTCCGCTTTGAACAGGACCAGGTTTCCACCGAAGCGTTCCGCGCCATTCAAAAAAAATACCTGGAAACGCTGCCGGAAGAGAAAGCATTTATCGTAAAAGTAAACAGGGAAACAGGACAGCCACAGCCGGCGAAAGACAACCCGCTGCCTATGTCGTACATGAGGAACGTCATTAAAGCGAATGGTGAAACCGTATACCACCAGATAAAACTCCGCCATTTCGCGGGCATATTGTACAAGGACGAAACAGGCGACTACCTGGTGATCAAATCAGCAACCAACAACTATGTGAACGAGAGCCTGGAGCACCTACGGGATATCCTGATCGTGACCTTCATCTCTTCTGTGATCTTCATTTTCAGTGTGGGCCTTTTTTTCTCCCGCCGTACTTTCCAACCTGTACGTGATATCACGGCACGTTTTAAGGAGATCAGCGTGGGCAACCTGCACCTGCGTTTACCCGAAACCGGTAGTACCGACGAAATAGCGGAACTAACCCAAACCTTTAACCAGATGCTCGACCGGCTGCAAACAGCCTTCGAAACGCAGAATAATTTCATCAGCAACGCATCCCACGAATTCCGTACACCCCTTACCACCATCATTGGCGAAGCCGATTACGCCCTTTCAAAAGAACGGAACGCGGAAGCCTACCGCCAAAGCCTTACCACCATCGTTTCAGAAGCCGAGAAATTGCAACAACTCACCAGAGGCCTGCTCGCGCTTGCACAATCAGGGTTCGACGGGAAAAAACAACAATGGGAGACCATCCGGGTAGATCAATTGTTGTTCGATGTGAAAGAACATGTAGATGCGATAGACCCGGCCAATAAAGTGCACATCTACATGGGACAGCTTCCCTCCGATGAGAACGAGATCACCACGCACGGAAGTTACAGTCTGCTCAGAATCGCAGTAGGCAATATCGTCATGAACGCCTGTAAATATTCCGGTAACCGAAAGGTTTCCGTTAAAATGGAAGTGGAAGACGGCTTCATTCATGTTACCGTGGCAGATAGCGGAATCGGCATCCCTTCTGCTGAACTGAAACATATTTACGACCCGTTCTTCCGGGCCTCCAACACCGGCAATTATGAAGGGTACGGCATCGGGCTTCCCCTCGCCAACAACATCATCCGCATCCACAAAGGCAAACTGGAAGTGCAGTCGCAGGAGAAAATTGGCACCACCGTCCGCATTTCCCTCCCCTGTATCTAAACATTTCTAATCCTATTCTAATCCGATTATAATCCATCTCTAACCATTCATTTAAGCCATTCTAATGTTACAACATCAAATTTGTGGTAATAAAAACATGGCAAATGAGACATATTCTAGTACCTACCGACTTCACGACCGCTTCCCTCAAAATGGTGGAACAAGCTGTTAAAACGCTGGATGGCCAGAAGTTAGACATTATACTTTTCCACGCCTTTGAACTCCCCTTTTTCGTTTCCGACCTGGTGGGATCCGCTAAAAGACAGCCTTACCACGACCTGGTAACAGATGAATTCAGAAATGCCTGCAAACAATTAAAAGACCAATACCCCCGCAGCATCCACCGGATACAATTCCGTTTTATGCAGGGCGACACCGTATCCCTTTTCCGCAATTTCCTGGATGCAAATGAAATAGACATGATTGTTTGTCCGGATTATTACCAATACCGAAAAGTGCACGAACGCAGCATTAATCCAACCACGTTCTTCAAAAAAGCCGGTATTCCTGTATTGGCAGAACTGGAGCCGCGTAAAAAAGAGGTGACCTATACTATTCAGAAAGTAATTGAGCCGACGCTGTCCTTTGTAAGGAACTGAGCCATGTTGGGGCGAAGCAGTAAAACCGAGGAATTATGCTATTGAAGAAAAACATACCGTTTAAATATACATTCGGAAAAATAAGGTACGAGTTGCTGGTGATACTCCTGTATGCCTCGCTGATCGCGATCGTATATGATACTTACCATTTTACAAGAATTTCCATTCCCATTGCGGTACCTACCATCCTGGGCACGGTGATCTCCCTCCTGCTCGGCTTTAGGAGTAACCAGGCTTATGACAGGTGGTGGGAGGCCCGCCACATCTGGGGTGCCATCGTGAACGATTCCAGGACTCTGGCCCGCCAGGTGATGAATTACACGCGTGCACAATATGAGACCGATGAAGTGGCACGCTTCCGCGAACGCGTGGTACGCCGGCAGATCGCCTGGAATTACAGCCTTGGGCAACACCTGCGCGACCAGCCTTCGGCCAGGGGATTGGAAAAGCACCTTACCAAAAGAGACATCGAATTCATCCGTGAAGTAGACAATGTACCTACTGCACTGCTGGAACTTCAGGGTCGCGACCTCGCACTCGCCCTGGAAGAAGGTTGGATCAACCGGTACCAACAGGTGGAAATTGACCAGACGCTTTCCAGGCTCTGCGATGCCATGGGTAAATGTGAACGCATCAAGAATACGGTGTTCCCAAGTACTTACAGCCTTTACATTCATCTTGCGCTGATGCTGTTCATCTGCCTGCTGCCTTTCGGGGTAATCGAATACTTCGGCCTTTTTGAAGTGCCGCTCGTGGTAGCCATATCCGCCTGTTTTCTGCTTATTGAGAAAATGGCCATCCACCTCCAGGATCCGTTTGAAAACAAACCCACGGATACCCCGGTTACCACCATTGCAAGGAGCATAGAAAAGAACCTGCTGCAACTCTGTCAATTTGAAAAAGCAGAAGATCCGCATGAGCCTGAAATGCCCGTTGTTGAAGAGAAAGAGCATTATTTTGTGATGTGATTATACAAGAAGGATGGATACTGATTCAAAAGCTGTTTTCCATGAAATAAGCTGCCGCCAATCAGGAATCCTTCCTAGTTTTGCGCCATGATCCAGGCATATAACTTCTTAGCGAGCTGGCAATTGTTCCCTGAAAAAGGGGTGTATGAAAAAGGGGAACGCCCGAAATCAGGCACCTTCCGCATCAGTAAAGGACAAGAATCGGAAAGCAATAGTATCGTAGTCGACATGAGTTGGGTAACGTTGGAAAACCAGTCGTTCGCTTCAACCTATACTATTCCTGCCGACGGAACGCGTTATCCCGCAGCCGACAATGCCTGGGCAGATGAAGTTGCAGCGCGTTTTCCAGACAGCATTACCTTCGAAACCATCTTTTACAATGCTGAAAATCCCGTTGTTGAAATACTGCATGAAATTATGCCGAACGGCTACCTGCGTGTGACCCGCAAACACCTTGGTGTGGAAGCCTTCACCAATGTGGAGTATTACCACAAACAAATGAATGTGCTGCCGTATTCGGCATCCGTTTCAGGCGCGGTAATCAGGCCCACGGAAGAAGGAATGATCCGCCACAAAGCGCTAACCGCCATGGAGGAACAGACCAATATGCAACTGGAACAGATCAGGAAACAGATTGAATTGCTGGCCTTGCAGGCACAGGAAATACAGAAGAGAAAAGAATTGTCGATGATGATTTACGGGGCGAAACTGAGTTTTCAACCTGTGATCGGACAGGTATACCACCTGTATGAAAAGAAAGACGGGAGTTACACCATTTCCATGATCAGTCCTAAGGAATGGGGCGGTGGTGCCGGCCCATTCCTCAGGGTAATAGCTCCTGTGAAGCTATTGGCCGATCATACATGGATGGAAGTTTCTTAAGGTTTAATTGGCGGTTTCAGTAAAATAAAAGCCTTCCTCGCTTAATACGAAGCCGGGAGGAACAAATGAAAAGAACGCTTCATTGATCAACTCCATGATCTCTTTTTTGTGGTGTGCTTGCTGTGGTGGTAATGCACAGGCCCTTTGCCAGGAGTGCACTTTATACAGTGCGATCTTACTGGTTTCCTGTACCCAGGATTCCGCGATCAGAAAACGATCGGCGATGTAATCCTGCTGGTTGAGTAGCAGTTGGTTCATAGTTAACCGGATTTTAGTTTTCAAAAGGTATGTAGGATACAAAAAAATAAAACGCATGGGCCTTTTCAAAATTGTGCGATGTCCAATATAATCCCCAAAACACCGTTAATTACAGGCATTCCGTTAATCACAGGTTATCATGCAAACCTTTGCGTAAAAGGGACATGTTAATGGCAGGTTAAGGCCGCCACTTCAGGCACCTCACCTTACGATTTTCCCTAATTTTTGTATTGTAAAACAAAGCCGGGTTCGTTACTATGTTGACACTTGTTACCACTGTTGATGGCTTTTCGATGGATTTGCTGGACCAGGTAAACGATGCCGTAATAGCATTGGATAATGAATTCCGTATCGTGTACAGCAACGCCGCGGCCGCGAAATTATATGAGCTTATCTCGAAAAACGGACTCGGAAAAAGACTTTCCGAGTTGCATGTATTCCATTACGCTGAGGGGTCAAGAGATACCGTCATGCAAGCCCTCCTGGAACAGAAAGTATGGAAAGGTGAGATGAGCTTCGTCAATGGCGCCGGAGAACAGATTCACCTGCTGAGCAGTGTGAACGAATATTATAAGGATGGAAAGAAAATCGGTTATATAGGCATCAGCAAAGACATCACCGCACTAAAAAGTTCCTCACACCAACTGGAGCAGACTTTGGCCCACAACCAGCAGATGCTGGACGGCATCAGTGAAGGCATCGTTTTATACAACAGGGATGGCGCCGTGGTAAGTTGTAACCAGAATGCGGAATATATCCTGGAAATGGACCAGGCCACCATTGGTCAGTGGTTCCACCCTCCGATAGAATGGCACGTGCACAGGAAAGACATGAGCATGGTGCTTTTAACGGAGCACCCCATTTACAAGGCTTTTCTAGCGGGCACTTCTCTCCGCAACCAGGTGATCGGTATTGAAATAAATGAACGCATCAAATGGCTTTCGCTGAACATCAGTCCGGTGCTGGATCCCGGAAACAGCAATCCCGTTGCCGCAGCCATCAGTTTCCGTGATATATCCCGCCAGGTAGAACTCGAAAACAAATACAACCAGGGGGAAACCATGTTCAAATCGTTCATGAACAATACCCCTTCCCTCAACTGGATCACCGCGGAAGATGGCAGCATGATTTTCTTCAACAGGAAAAGTCTGCGGGAGTTCAGGTTTGATACGAATGTTGTGGGAAAGAATATTTATGAACTTTTCCCCAAAGAAGCCGCGGACGATTTCCAACGCAACAACAAAGAAGTACTCAAACAGAACCGGACCATTATTGCTGTTGAAAAAATCACTTCCCCGCAGGGGAAAACACGGAGCTTCCTCGTGATGAAATTCCCACTGCGCATGAGTGACAACACCATCGCCATTGGCGGTACTGGCATGGACATCACAGAGCAGCTAGAAATGGAAGAAGCCCTGCGCAACCAGCAGCTCTCCTTCCAGAAAGACATTACCCGCGCCACGATAGAGGCCCAGGAAAAAGAACGCGCCGAAATTGGCCGCCAGCTCCATGAAAGTGTGGGCCAGGTACTTTCCACCACCAAACTCTATATAGACCTGCAATTGCAGGAAGGCAACCTCAATGAAGAACTGCTCGTAAAAAGTACCAAATACCTCAGCGACGCCATCGAAGAAATCAGGTTCCTCTCCGGCGCACTCACTCCGCAGGTATTGCGCGATATCGGCCTTACCGCTTCTATCCGTGAACTCACCGATCCATTGATCAATACCGGGAAACTGATGGTAGAACTTGATATTGATGAGGATGCCGATTCCGCTACCGATATCGATTCAAAACTCACCATCCTCCGCATCATCCAGGAGCAGTTGAACAACATCGTAAGGCACTCCCAGGCCGCTTCCTGCCGTATTTCATTGCAGCAAAAAGGCAGCAGGTTAACGCTTTCAATTACCGATGATGGTATAGGTTTTATACCTGAACTGGAAATGAGCAGCGGGCTCACCAACATCAAATACAGGGTAGACTCCTATCATGGTGATTTTAACCTGGACGCGGCACCGGGAAAAGGCTGCACGCTCAGGGTTAGTCTGCCCATTTCCTGATAATTCTCTACCTTTCAGGAAACCTTTATATGAACAAGTTCCTCGCCATGGTATGCATCGCAGGCATACTTTCGTCCTGTAGTGAAAGTCAGCAAGAAGCCGCCAAACGTGCCGCGGAAGAAACCAAAGAAACCGCCAGCACACTTGTGAACACCGTAGCCAGCGGCGGTGTAACAGGCATATACGAAGGGCTGCTCCCCTGCGCAGATTGCGCCGGCATTGAAACCCGCATCTACCTTTTTGCCGACAGCAGTTTCGTGGAGAACAGCCTTTATCTCGGTAAACCCAATTCCACCACTTTCACCGCCAGCGGAAAATGGAGCCAGGAAAGCGGCACCATCACACTTTCCCAAACAGGTTCGTCCAGGAAATACAAACTGGGCATCAGCAAACTCACCATGCTCGATACGGAAGGGAAGGAAATCCAAAGCAGCCTGAAAGACCGCTATATTCTGGCCAAAACCGGCGACTTTTAGTCTATATTTGCCAGCTCACCATGATTACCCAGGAAACCATACAACAGATCATTTCCCGCATCGATGTGATAGATGTTGTAGGAAGTTTCGTGAAGTTGAAAAAACGCGGCACCAACTATATGGGACTGTGCCCGTTCCACAACGAAAAATCGCCCTCCTTTACGGTTTCTCCCGTAAAGGAAATCTACAAATGTTTTGGCTGCGGTAAAAGCGGCAACGCCATCGGCTTCCTGATGGAACACGAGAAATACTCGTATGTGGAAGCGCTGCGCTGGCTCGCCAACCGCTACAACATTGAGGTGGAAGAAACAGCGGTGAGCCCGGAAAGATTGCTGCAGCAACAAGCCGCGGAAAGTCTTTACATCCTGAACACCTTCGCCCAGAAATTCTTCTCCGATTTTTTATGGAATGAAGAAGAGGGCCAGGACATAGGATTGAGCTACCTGAAAGAGCGCGGATTCAACGAAGAGATCATCCGGAAATTCCAACTGGGCTATTCCCCGGAATCCAGGACGCATTTCTCGCAACACGCCCTCAGAAACCAATACAACCCTGAACTTTTACAGAAGTCGGGGCTGGTCGTATTCCGGAACGATGAAGCGATCGACAACTACCGCGGCCGGATCATCTTCCCCATTCACAACCAGACGGGAAAAGTAATCGGTTTTGGCGCCCGCATCATCAAAAAGAACGACAAAGCGCCAAAATATATCAATACCCCGGAGAACGATATCTACGTAAAAAGTAGGATACTTTACGGGTCTTACTTCGCACGGCAGGCGATCGACAAAGCCAATGAATGCCTGCTCGTGGAAGGTTATACCGATGTGATTTCCCTGCACCAGGCCGGTATTGAGAACGTGGTGGCCAGCGGCGGAACCTCCCTTACCGTAGACCAACTCCGCCTGATCAGAAAATACACCCCTAACCTTACCATCGTGTACGATGGTGACGGGGCCGGCGTAAAAGCCGCGTTGCGTGGACTGGACCTGGCCCTGGAAGAAGGACTGAACGTAAAACTGGTACTCATCCCCGACAAAGAGGACCCGGACAGTTACGTCAATAAAGTAGGCGCCACCGCTTTCCGCGAGTTTGTGGCCACCAGCAAAAAGGATTTTATTCTTTTCCAACTGGAAGTAGCCCTGAAAGACGCGGGTGCCGACGCGGCAAAGAAATCGCAGGTGGTAAGCCAGATCGCGGAAACCATTTCCAGGATCAACAAAACAGAAGATTTTACCAAACAGCAGGATTATATCCGGCAGTCTTCGGAAATCCTGAAAATTGATGAATCAGGGCTGCACAACCTGGTAAACAAGTTCATCCGGGACCGTATCGGCAAAGAAGAAAAAGCGCAGTTCCAACAGGAGCAGGGACCCGCTTATACCGAAATGCCACCCGATGAAGTATTCGCGGATGAACAAACCGACAGCTTCCAACTCCTCTACAAAGATGAACAGCAGGAAAGAGCCGTGGTGCGCGCCCTGCTGGAATTCGGCCTCAAAGAATGGGACGAGACCATTAAGGTAGCCGATTACTTCTTTACTGAAAACGTGGAAGACGATCTGTTCGACAACAAACAACTCCTCAATGTTATCCACCTGTATAAACAATGGTACGATGCCGGCAAGGAACCCGTTCCCAAAGATTTTATCTACGCCGAAGACCGCGACATCAGTACGCTGGTGGTGGGTTTAATGGACTTCCCCTACGAACTCAGCGATAAGTGGAAGGAACAATTCGATATGCCGGTGCAGGAACGTGAAGCGCGCTACAGGGAAGAAGTGGAAGGTACACTGAACTACCTCAAACTAAGAAAGATCAAGCGCCTGATAGACATGAACCAGCAGGATATGGCGCGGCCGCATTCACTGGAAGAGCAGCTTACACTCATGCAAACGCACCAGCACCTCAAACAACTGGAGATTGAACTTACCCGCCGTTCAGGCACCGTCATCGTTAAATAAGGCAGCCACTTTGTTCGCCTGTAACAGATGCCTTTCATGGTGGGCCACCATCATACGCAGGTTGTCTCCCAGGCGGAGTTGCAACATGCCCGTCATGGCGAACGGCACTTTCAACTGTTGAATATTCACCCTTCTGGCACGTTCCACCACGTCTTCCAGTTCATCCAACTGGTTGTAATACGTATTGAAAATTTCTTCCATTTCCCAATCCGATGGTTTGGGTTGCAGGAATCCCGGAGTTCTCATCCTGCTGATCTGTCCGTTTTCACCGGGAAGTGTTTTATGGTAGAGCCAATTGCCCAGCCAGCCTGGTTTGAAAAGATCGGACTGGTCCAATGGCGCGTTGTCCATCTTTTTAGCGATGGTACGCAGGTAAATGTCATGGCTGATGTTGAGGTGGTCGAATATTTCGATGATGCTCCATTGCTGGTCGCCAGGCTTTTTTTTCAACTGCGTGGGATGCATGGATGAAAAAGCGGATGCTGATTTACGGATAAGGTCGATCCTGTCGGAAAGTTCATTCAACAGCGCGTTTTTGCTGAAAACCATAAGCACTGTGGTTTGGGGTTCTCTGCAATATCCGTAATTACCGCTAACGTAAATGGGTATTTTAGCCGATTACTTCGCGGAAGGATTCTTCTTCCCTTCCACCAGCATTTCCAGGGTAGCTGATACGCGCCGCAGGCGGGTTTCGGGCCTTTTTGCCGTATTGATCCAGGTAACGAATTCCTTTTTGTTGGTGAAAGAAAGCGTTTCGAAGAATTGCTCCGCTTTGGCATTCTTTTTCATTTCCTCCAGAAGATCCTCCGGGATGGAAACGACTCGTTTTTTAACGTCTACACCCTCGGCGGCTACTGCTACACCATTATTGGCGGAAGCACGCGTCATCACCGGGATCATTTCTTCCTTTTTGAAACGCAGGGCGCTCCACACATTGTCGATGGCCACCTGCCTTACCGCTTCATACCCACTCTCCTTCAGCGTATCCCAACTGCAATCCCTGTTGAGGTCACACACGATTTTGGAAGAAGATTTCGGGTAGCTGATCCACAGTTTGGATTCGCTGTGTAAAGCGGGAAGTACTTCCTTTAGAATGGCGTTCAATTGGTTACCGTTCAATGCGAAAACAAGTGCGAAATCAATCTTCTTGTTTTTGAGCAATGGCGTAACGTTTTTCGAGAAAGTCATCTTTACGAATAACTTCTCAATGGCGGAAGGAAGCCCTTGAATCAGTACGTTTTTTTCGTCCTTGTATTGGAGCTTTTCGAAAAGGGTCTGCGACATGCCAGACTAGATTTGAGTGATAAGATGCTGCAAATTTAAGAAAAAAAGAGGGCCTGCCGTAGTATTGGCAGGCCCTTCAGGAGAAATATCGTTTTTATTTTACCGGTTTGTAGAACTTCAGCGCTTCATCCATTTGCTTTTCCAGTTCCTGGATACGGCGTTCCGGATCGGGGTGCGTACTCAGGAATTCGGGTTGTCCCCCACTCCCGCCGGCGGCCATTCTCTGCCATAATCCTATGGCTTCCCGTGGGTTATAACCGGCCATGGCTGCGAACCGAAGGCCCAGTTTATCGGCTTCCAGTTCCTGTTTCCGGCTGTGCGGCAGCGTGCCGAAAACGTTACTGCCCACCCCGTATGCCGTCATAAAAAGATTTTGTGTAACGGCTGGTTTGCTGGCCATAGCTACAGAAAGTGCAGCACCGCCTACCTGCTGTAACAGTCCTTGGCTCATCCGCTCGGAACCGTGTTTTGCTAATGCGTGCGCAACTTCGTGCCCTACTACCACGGCCAGCGCGGCTTCGTTTTGTGTGATGGGCAACAAGCCGGTGTACACTACTATTTTTCCACCAGGCATACACCAGGCGTTTGCTTCATTAGAATTTACCAGGTTGTATTCCCATTTGTAACCGCTCAGTTCTTCGCCTAAACCTTGTTGTGTATAGTAAGAAGTAACGGCGTTGGCTATACGCTGACCAACACGACGTACCATCTCAGCATCTTTGCTGGCTGAGGGCGCTACAACTTTGTTCTGGGAAAGAAATGTGGTGTATTCCTGCTGCGCCATGGTCTGCAATTCGGCTTCGGGTACCAGCGAAAGCTGGTTGCGGCCGGTAATGGGGTTTTTGGCGCAGGATGCCAGGAAAGAAATGGCTACCAGGGGAAGTATAATACGTTTCATACCTTTAGTTTCTTCGTTAAATAATGCTGATCGTTCCAATAATATCCTACCAGATTCAATTTTCGTACCAAGCCCCTTCACTGCCGTATTAAAGTTCCCCTCGTCTTCTGTCCCTGCGTTTGTCCCTGTATTTCAGAATGGGCACTTTGCTCTCGTTTCCACGTAAAATGCGGCCAATGTTCTTCTGGTGGGTGAGTATCACCAGCAATGCCACCACTACAGCGAAGATGCGGTAAGCGTGGTTATCTACATTAAAAATAATCAGGATAAAAACGGGAAACGCCAGGCTGGCGAGAATAGAACTGAGGGAAACAAATCGGGTGAGGTAAAGCACGAAGAGGAATACGCCCACACAACCGAGTGCCGTCCAGGGCGACACACCCAATACAAGCCCGAATAATGTGGCCACGCCTTTTCCGCCCCTGAACTGCGCCCATATCGGGAAGATATGACCCAATACGGCGCACATTCCTAAAGCGATCTGAAAATTGGTGCGTGCAAATTCATCAATGGCATAATCCGGCAGCAGGAAAGCCAGTTTTACAGCGAGGAACCCCTTGAGCATATCAATGACCATCACGAGGGTACCCCATTTTGATCCGAGTACACGATAGGTATTGGTGGCGCCTGCGTTGCCGCTGCCATAATCGCGGATATCGATCCCGAAAAATGACCGGCTCACCCACACTGAAGTGGGGACAGAGCCTATCAGATAAGCTGCGATGACGAGTAAAATTTGATACATGCCTGCTACTACTAATTTAAAGGAACTCTAAGTTAAGAAATTCCGGCTCAATTCTTTACAGAAAAGAGCAAAGAAATCCACTTATCCTTACTTTTTTCCGCTTGTAAGTTGAACCGGGTTTCGGGGAAAATAGCGAGTATATCCGCTTTGTCTTCCTGCAACAAACCGCTCAACAGCACGTAATCTGTGGCCGCGGCCTGAATGGAGGCCAGGTTTCCCAGAATAATGTGCTTGTTAATATTGGCCAGTACAATGGAGAACGTTTCATCGGCCGGAATATTATCCAACTGGATAAGTTCGGTACGGGAGCAGGCATTCCTTTCCAGGTTTTCGGCGGCGTT